>JAHCKI010000379.1 GCA_026125865.1 Rhodospirillales bacterium | reverse complement strand
TCCGGCCACGCTGATGTATCGCGGCTATAAAAAATCGACCTGCACATCGCTCAACCATGTCGTCTGTCACGGCATCCCGGGCGAGAGGCGTTTGAGGGATGGTGACACTCTCAATATCGATGTCACCGTCATTCTCAACGGCTGGCATGGCGACAGTTCTCGGATGTACTGCGTCGGTCGCCCCTCGGTCAAAGCACAGCGCCTCATTGACGTGACATTCGAGGCCATGTGGTGCGGCATCGAAGTCATTCGTCCCGGCGCCACCATCGGCGACATCGGCCACGCCATTCAGACGTTTGTTGAGGGCCATCGGTTCTCCGTCGTTCGCGATTTCTGTGGTCATGGGATCGGTCGGGTGTTTCATGAAGCCCCCAACGTGCTTCACTTCGGCAAGGCACATGAAGGCCCCACCATTCAAGAAGGGATGTTTTTTACCGTCGAGCCGATGGTCAACGCCGGTAGCTGGAAAGTGAAAGTCCTCGGCGACGGCTGGACGGCGGTGACCAAGGACCGTTCGCTGTCGGCGCAGTTCGAGCACACCATCGGCGTCACGGCGAACGGCTTCGAAGTGTTCACGCGCAGCCCGCGCGGCCTGGATCGCCCCGTTTTCGATCCCGAATGAACCGCCGCCGAGATCCCGCTTCCGAACCCTCGCTGTTCAAGGACTCGCCAGAGCCAACGGCGAGCGCGGGCATGGGTGCAGGTTCGGGCGCGTCGGAAAAAAAGCCCCACTATCACAGTCATCGCGAACGCGTGCGACAGCGGTTTCTCGATGCCGATCCCGAAAAGTTCAGCGACTACGAACTCCTGGAGCTATTGCTCTTCTACTCCATCGAGCGCGTCGACGTTAAACCGCTTGCCAAGCAACTTCTCGGTGACTTCAAGACATTCGGCGGCGTTCTGGCGGCGCCGCAAAATCGATTGCTGAAATACCCAAAGATCAAGGATCGTACCGTTGCCCACTTCAAAGCTGTGCGGGAGTCCGTTCGCCGGCTACTGTACAGTGAAATCGCCGATCGGCCGGTGGTGACGTCCTGGTCGCAACTTCTCGACTATTGCCGCGCGGCCATGGTGGATGAGCCGGTTGAGCGCTTTCGCATATTGTTCCTGGATCGCAAGAACAAGATCATCACCGATGAAGTGCAACAGAGCGGCACCGTGGATCACACGCCGGTGTACACGCGCGAAGTCGTCAAGCGCGCGCTCGAACTCGGCGCGACCGGATTGATTCTCGTGCACAATCATCCCTCCGGCGACCCGACGCCGTCGCGCGCGGATATCGACATGACCCGTGAAATCAGCGACGCCGCCGAAAAACTGGGCATCCAACTCTATGACCACGTGATCGTGGGACGGCAGGCCGCGCAATCGTTCAGGTCGATGGGGCTTCTGTAGAAGCCGAGCGGGGTTGGGGTGACACGCCAAGGTCGGCGAGTTCGGCGGCGATCATCTCCACCATCTGGTCCATCTTGCCGGCGACCAAGGGCGACAGATCCAGACTGGTGGAAAAATCGGCGGGTTCGATGCCGATGATCGTGAGCCCACCGGGGCTCTTTTCAAGGAGGCTCAAGGCGACGAGTACCTCGGTAAGCCCCAGTTGGTGTGGTGAAATCTTGGTGCGGAAAAACGCCGGCACACTCTCGCCCGATAGACGCACGACCGTTCCCGGTGGGTTGTCGGTCTTGACGGCGTCGACGACGACCACGTGCCGCCGGTCTTCCATGACATCCAACAGATCCATGCCGGCCGTGCCGCCGTCGACGACTTCCACGCCCTCTGGGACCGCATAGCGCTCCTGAAATCGTTCGATGACGCGCACGCCAACACCCTCATCGGCCAAAAGGATGTTGCCGACACCGAGGATCAATACCGACATGTCAAAGCCCGCACCTCATTTTTGTTTTGGTTTGATGTGTCCATTGCGATCTGGGGGCTCATCCCAGAGGCTGTCCGAAAGCTCCATAGGCATAGGCCAGTAGGGCAATGCCAAGAACGATGCGGTAGACGACGAAGGGTGTGAAGGTGGCGCGGCGGAGCCAAGCCATCATCAGCACAATGGCGACCAAGGCGGCGACGAATGAGAGACCACAGGCGATAAGCGCATCATTGGTCAGTTGCGCATTCCCGGTTTCGTACAACTCCTTCCCCTGGACAAGTCCGGCGCCGAGAATGGTCGGCATCGCCAGCAACATGGAGAAGCGAGCCGCGTCGATACGCTCGAATCCCATGGCCCGTGCCGCGGTCATGGTAATGCCCGATCGGCTGGTGCCGGGAATCAGCGCCAGCGCCTGGAACAGGCCGACCGTCAGCGCGTCGCGCCAGCTCAGTTCGTCGACCGAAGTCACGCGCTCGACATGCTGGCGCTTCTCGGCCCAGAGGATCA
>JAHCKI010000378.1 GCA_026125865.1 Rhodospirillales bacterium | reverse complement strand
TGTTGTGGTAAAGCGCGTCGCTGTTGGCGATCTGCTCCAGGACGAGGCGCGCGCCCAAGGTTACCCGCAGGGGAACAGACGGCTCTTCTCCGCCGAACATGATGCGGTATTGTTTGGTGAGGGTCTCGCAAAGAGCTTCGACGAGGACCGTTGTCGGATTCAGCATGGCCCGCTCTCCCCACAAAGAAACAGAGCCCGACGCCCCCATGTACGTCGCAACAAGCGTGCGTCACAACAAGTGTTCGTACAGCATCAACGCGGCGAATGCGAGAAGGATAGCGCCGGTGACGGTAGAAACGACGCGTTGTGTCCGCGGCCGGGTGAGCCACCGTCGCGCTTCCTTGGCAAGCCATGCCAGCGGCGCTTGCCATGCGACATTGATGAGGATCAGGGTCGCGGACAACGTCCAAAGTTGTGCCGACACATCATCCCGTTCCATCGCCACGAAATTGGGAAACAGGGCGAGGAACAAGATGATGACTTTGGGGTTGAGGACGTTGGTGAGGATCGCGTCGCGACAGGCCTTGCCCGCCGGCACCGCTTCCTTGGTATTGTCGATGCTGAACGCGCCCGGTCCGCGCAATCCTTGCAGGCCGAGCCATGCCAGATAACCGGCGCCAACGACGGCGACCGTCCGGAACAGAACGGGCGACGTGGCAATCAGCACGGAAAGACCGGCCACCGCCATGAGGGTGTGGACCACCAACCCCATCTGGACGCCGGCGACGGCCGCGAACGCCGCCCGGTGACCCGATGTCAGGCCATAGCGGATGATCAGCATCGTGTCCGGCCCCGGCGAAATAACGATCGCCAGAACAGTGACCGAGAAGGCAGCGAGGGTGTTCGGATCGATCGGCATGGCTGTCGGCTACGGTGTTTCAATTCCGGTCAGAAACGCAACCATCGCGTCCAGGGCTTCTGCCCAGTTCTCTGCCTCTGTCCGTCCCGAGGCCTTCCGCGGCTTGAAGCCGTGGTCGCCATCGGCGAGCCAATGAAGGCGGATGGCGGTTGACAGGGGGTAGCCGGTGACCTCTTCCGCCGAGCCGAAGGGGTCCCGTGCCCCCTGCAGAATGAGCGTCGGTGTTCGCAGCGCCCTCAGGTGTTCGATGCGGCCAAGGTCGTCCAACTTACCCGGCGGATGAAACGGATAGCCGAGGCAGATGAGACCGCGAACGCCCGCCTCGTCCGCCGCCATGGATGCGATGCGACCGCCGAGCGACTTGCCGCCGATCACCAGCCGCTCCGGCCCCAGGGTATCGATGACGGCGCGCCACGTCGCCAGCAACACCGGCGGCTGATCCATGCCGCCGGCCCTGCCGGTTTCACGGCGTTTCGCCATGTAGGGGAATTCGAAGCGGGCGACGCGATAGCCTTGCGCCGCCAGCGCTTCGGCGAAGTACGCCATGAACGGGCTGTCCATGGGCGCTCCCGCGCCGTGGGCCAGCGCCACGGTCAATGCCGCGTTCGCTGGCCCGTTCAACAGCAACCGAGAAGCGGTCATGGCATGCCGGGGCCCCGGTCTGGTCCTACGACTTCAGGAATTCCGCAAAGAAGTCGTTGCCCTTGTCGTCGACGATGATGAAGGCGGGGAAGTCCTCGACCTCGATGCGCCAGATGGCTTCCATGCCCAGCTCCGGATACTCGTGGCATTCCACCTTCTTGATGCAGTTCTTGGCCAGTCCCGCGGCGGGTCCGCCGATGGAACCCAGATAAAAACCGCCATGGGCCTTGCACGCCGCCGTCACTTGCGGGGAGCGGTTGCCCTTGGCCAGCATCACCATGCTGCCGCCGGCCGCCTGGAATTCTTCCACGTAGGAGTCCATGCGCCCGGCCGTGGTCGGGCCGAACGATCCCGACGCATAGCCTTCGGGGGTCTTGGCCGGGCCGGCGTAGTACACGGCCATGTCCTTGAAGTATTGCGGCAGACCCTCGCCCCGGTCGAGACGTTGCTTGAGCATGGCATGGGCGATGTCGCGGGCGACGATCATGGGGCCGGAAAGGGACAGCCGGGTCCGGATGGGGTACTGGCTCAGGGTCGCCCGGATTTCATCCATCGGCTGGCTGAGATCGATCTTCACCACCTCACCCGACAGGTCGTCCTCAGAGACATCCGGCAGGTACTGGGCGGGGTTCCGTTCCAGCTCTTCCACGAAGACGCCGTCCTTGGTGATCTTGCCCAGGATCTGGCGGTCGGCGGAGCAGGACACGCCGATTCCGACCGGGCACGACGCGCCGTGACGCGGCAGGCGAATGACGCGGACGTCATGGCAGAAATACTTGCCGCCGAACTGGGCACCGATGCCGATATTGCGGCTGATCTCCAGCACCTTCTGCTCCATCTCCAGGTCGCGGAAGGCATGGCCCGCCGTGCTGCCATGGGTTGG
>JAHCKI010000377.1 GCA_026125865.1 Rhodospirillales bacterium | reverse complement strand
CACTTCGGACAGCACGGCGTCACCGTGGGTGGTGTGGAACTGGACGTTTCGGCAATGATGGCGCGAAAGAACAAGGTCGTCGGCGATCTCACCAAGGGTGTCGAGTTCCTCTTAAAGAAGAACGGGGTGGACTATGTTGTCGGCTCTGGAAGCCTGACGGCCGCCGACACCGTTTCGGTAAATCCCGCCGAAGGCGGCGAGCCGATTACGCTGAAAACGGACAACGTCGTCATCGCCACGGGATCCGACATCGCAACACTTCCCGGCGTCGACATCGACGAACAACGTATCGTTTCATCAACCGGCGCCCTGTGTCTCGAATCGGTTCCCGAGAGGCTGGTGGTCGTGGGTGGAGGCTATATCGGCCTGGAATTGGGCTCGGTTTGGCGGCGCCTTGGGTCGAAAGTGACGGTGATCGAATTCCTCGATAACATCCTTGCCGGCATGGACGGCGCGGTAGCCAAGCAGATGCTTCGCATCCTCAAAAAGCAAGGTCTCGATTTCAGGCTTGCCACCAAAGTGACAGCTGCCGAGCGCTTTGGAAATGTTGTCAAGCTGACCACCGAACCGGTTGCAGGCGGCGACGCCGAAACCATCGAGGCGGATGTCGTGCTGATCTCCATCGGACGGCGGCCGTTCACCGATGGCCTTGGCCTGGACACCGTCGGTGTCACCACCGACAATCGCGGTTTCATCGAGGTCGATCACCAGTATCAGACCAACGTCGCCGGCGTTTTCGCGATCGGTGACGTCATCGGCGGCAAGATGCTCGCCCACAAGGCCGAAGAAGAAGGCATTGCGGTCATGGAATTGATCGCGGGGCAAGCCGGTCATGTCAACTACGAGGCCATACCCGGAGTTGTTTATACGTGGCCGGAGGTGGCGTCGGTGGGGCGAACGGAAGAGCAATTGAAAGCCGATGGTGTCGATTACCGGGTCGGGACGTTTCCGTTCACCGCCAACTCCCGCGCCCGTTGTAACGCCGACACCGACGGCTTAGTCAAGATCCTGGCTGACAGCAAAACCGACCGTATCCTGGGCGCACACATCATCGGTCCCGAGGCCGGCGACCTGATTCAGGAAATCGTGGTGGCAATGGAGTTCGGCGGTTCGGCAGAAGACGTGGCGCGCTCATCCCATGGACACCCAGGACTAGGTGAAGCGGTTAAGGAAGCGGCCCTCGCCGTCGCCAACCGCGCCATTCATATCTAGTGATACGCGTTTAGAGGATGATGGCAGCGGATGGAGCCGGTGGCGTCGGTGTTTAATCCGGGTGGCTCGCGGCGACAGTGATCGGTCGCGTGTTGGCAACGAGGATTGAACAAGCAACCACCGGGACGATCATATTGCCCTGGAACCACACCGGGAATGGTCGGTAGGCGCCCTTTCTCGAGAGCCCGTTCCGGCAGCGAGGCTAGCAGCGCCGCGGTGTAAGGATGTCCCGGCGTGGCGAACAGGTGTTCGGACGGGCGTTCTTCGGCGATCTGCCCCGCATACATGACCACGACCCGCTTCACGGTCTCCGCGACCACGCCCATGTCATGGGTAATCAACACCAGGGCCATGTCGCGCTCCTGTTGAAGACTCAACAAGAGGTCGAGGATCTGCGCCTGGATCGTGACGTCCAAAGCGGTTGTCGGTTCGTCGGCAATGAGCAGTTTCGGATTGCAGGCGATGGCCATGGCGATCATTGCGCGCTGGTTCATACCCCCCGACAATTGGTGGGGGAACGCATTGAGTCGGGTTGCCGGCGCCGGAATGCCGACCTGATCCAAAAGCTCGACAACGCGTGCACGCCTGACTTTGCGGTTGCCGCCTTCGTGTATTTTCAGCGCTTCCGAAATCTGAAAACCGATGGTGAAACAGGGATTGAGGCTTGTCATCGGCTCCTGAAACACCATGGCGATGTCACGACCGATGATACGGCGGCGAGCGGCGGGCGAGAGGTTCAGGAGGTCGATTCCATTGAAGTTAAGACGGTCGGCCGAAACCCGACCCGGGAACGCGATCAACCCCATCAGCGCCAACATGGTGACGCTCTTGCCTGAACCGGACTCGCCAACGATGCCCACCAGTTCACCCTCGTCGAGTGTAAGGCAGACGTTGTCGACGGCGCGAAACGAGCGACCTTCCGGGCCGAACTCGACCGACAGGTTTCGGATATCGACGAGGGACATGGCCGCCGACCCTATCGCTTTAACCTTGGATCGAGGGAGTCTCGCAGCCCATCGCCGACTAGGTTGAAGGCTAGCACCGTCATAAGAATGGCAAGACCGGGAAAAGTAACGACCCACCAAGCGCGTTGTATGAACTGCAGGGCGTTGGCCAGCATGGTACCCCACTCCGGCGTCGGTGGCTGCGCGCCCATACCGAGAAACCCGAGCGCAGCGAGAT
>JAHCKI010000376.1 GCA_026125865.1 Rhodospirillales bacterium | reverse complement strand
CGTCGCGCCCAGGGAAGGCTCCATGTTCAGCTCGACCGTATGGGCTTCGTTGAACCGGCGAACGTGGCTGACGAAGCCCGCCGCCGGGTACACGTTCCCGGATGTTCCGATGGACATGAATAGGGAGCAGTCGTCGAGAGCCGCGTAGATCCGCTCCATCTCCAGCGGCATTTCTCCGAACCAAACCACATGCGGCCGCATTGAACCCGCCGTTTGGCAGCGGGAACAGGTCTCGTCCACCGACAAATCGACGGCCCATTCGAAAATGCTGCCGCAGGCTTCACATCGAACCCTCTGCAACTCGCCATGCATGTGCAAAAGGTTGCGGCTGCCGGCGCGTTCGTGAAGATTGTCGATATTCTGCGTCACGATGAAAACGGGGCCCGACCATTCCTCTTCAAGCCGCGCCAATGCCTCATGAGCGCGATTGGGCGTTATTTCCCCGCTGCTCAAATTTCTTCGCCGTGCATTGTAAAAATCGTGGACGAGTTCCGGATTTCTTCCAAATCCTTCCGGTGTCGCCACGTCCTCCAGCCGCACCTTGCTCCAGATGCCGTCCACATCACGAAACGTATCGAGTCCCGATTCTTTCGAAATGCCGGCGCCGGTCAGAATGACGATGCTCTGTTCCCTCTTGCCACTCTTGCCCATCGCAGCCAATCCATCGGAGTTATTGCCGTTGATTCGGTTTATCTGATAATCCCAGGAACATCATGCGGGAGCAACCGGCATTGGTCAGTATTTTGTTCGTCTGCCTCGGCAACATTTGTCGGTCGCCGTCGGCCGAGGGTGTATTCCGCGCGCAGGTGGAGACGGCCGGCCTCGCCGATACGGTGACGACGGACAGCGCGGGGACTTACGGCTTTCACATCGGCCGCCCGCCCGATCAGCGCGCGCTGGCCGCGGCGCGCCGACGCGGCGTGGATCTTTCGGGATTGCGGGCGCGCCAGGTTGCGGTTGAAGACTTCAGTCGCTTCGACCTGATACTCGCTATGGATCGGGATAACCTTGCGGACCTTATGGCGCTTTGCCCCGAGGAGGAGCGACATCGCGTGCGCCTTTTCCTCGATTTCGCGCCAGGTTTCGACATTCGTGACGTGCCCGATCCGTACTATGGCGGCGAGGACGATTTCGACTTCATGCTGGACTTGATCGAGGCAGGCGCCCGCGGCTTGCTCGATCACCTTTGCGCGGCTCATCTCTAGGGCGGAGACGTGCTTCCTGTGATTTTAACCGCCATTGAACAGGTGACGGGCTCGCGCCCCCTCGGGTCTGTCCATCGCATTCTGACTGGCCTGGGAGTCTGAACCGTGTCCGACCGGCTCGTCATATTCGATTGCGACGGTGTTTTGGTGGACAGCGAGGCGTTGTCGAGCCGCGTTATGGCCGAGGCATTGACCGAACTCGGTTATCCCGTGTCGGCGGACGATTGCATTCGCCGGTTTACCGGAATTTCCATGGCGACGCTCATGGAAAGGGTCGAGGCCGATTGGGGGAGGTCATTGCCACCGCATTTCGAGAGCGACATCCAAGAACGCGACTTCGCGGCTTTTCGGGCGGAGTTGGCGCCCGTTGACGGGGTCGAGGACGCGCTCGCGACGATGTCCCACGCGAAGTGTGTTGCCTCATCCGGGGCGGTGGAAAAAATGCACCTGACCCTGTCGATCACCGGCCTCCTGCCCTATTTCGAGCCGCACTTGTTCAGTTCGAGCATGGTTCGGCGCGGCAAGCCGGCTCCCGACCTGTTTTTGTTCGCGGCGGCGAGAATGGGGTATCGGCCGGAGGATTGCTGGGTCGTGGAGGACAGCGTTGCCGGTGTTACGGCGGCTGTCGCGGCTGGCATGCACGCTCTCGGTTTCTGGGGCGCCGTTCATACCGACGAGCACACCGCGCAACTGCTCTGCGAGGCCGGCGCCACGCGAGTATTCGCACGCATGTCGGATCTTCCTCGTCTTCTTGCCGATGGCGTTGGCGCCTGACCCAATTCGACGCCGATGGATGCAACGTCAAAGATCTGGAGAAAAAAACGCCTCGTTTCGTAGAATTTACAAAACGAGGCGATAAAGTTTTGAGAGGAGAGGAATTATGAATTATTTTATGTTTGCGTAATTCTCGTGCCACATAAAAATTATTTTTTGAGGAAAATTTTCACTTTGTAAAGCGAGTTTCTATGAAAAATATTGATATGCACTATGCACATAAATCTTCATCGCGATCGTTGACTGCAATATCGAGCAGTTTTTCGATGTCGTGGTCGTCCAATTCAGCGAGTTCATCCAGGTTTTTTGCCCATTCTTCCAGGGTCGTCCAGTCATGATCGTAAAGGGTTTTACGTAACTTTCTTTGTTGCGATGCGGTCATTTTTCCACCCGACAATGACTAGAGCACGGTGCGATTA
>JAHCKI010000375.1 GCA_026125865.1 Rhodospirillales bacterium | reverse complement strand
AAATACGCGGCCGGACCGCCAGCACGTCGTCTTCGCTGAGGCATTTCGTGTTGAAGGGGATCACCGTCATTGCCGCCTGCTTCCAACCAATGTGGGTTAACCGCCGATCCGATGTTAGCGTCTGTGTCCGTTAAACGGTGTGAAGCAGATCACAACGGCGTCGGATCAATTGTGTCGTGCAACACCCTCATCCCTACACCGGCGTTGTGAATTTATGGTTAAGACACGGGGATGGAAGAATTGGAAATAGGAGGCAAACGCCCGAGGATCGTCACTCACCCTCGGTTTCGATGCGGATGATGGCGCCGCAGTGCTTGCAGTGGACAGCGTCCGGGTCGTGGCGGTTCAGTCCACAGGTGGGGCAGGGGTGGCGGACCTTGTGCGGCCGGAAGATGGTTTGTACCAGGCGTAGGAACAGGGCGACCCCGACCACCATGATCGCCACCGAGAGCAGGCGTCCCACTTCGCCATCCAGGGTGATGTCGCCAAAACCGGTGGTCGTCAGCGTCGTCACCGTGAAATAGAGAGCGTCGATGTAACTGTTGATTTGCGGGTCGACATTGACCTCGAGCACATAGACGAGGGCGGTGACGAAGAAGATGAAGACAAATAGGTTAACCGTGCTGACGATGACCTGTTCGTTGTTGGCGAAAAACCGAAAATGCTGGCGGAGATCGCGGAGCACATGGTAGGAGCGCAGGAGCCTGAGCGCCCGCAGCACCCTGAGAAACGCCCAATTCTCGATGAACGTCGCCGCGATCAGCGTACCGATCACCACCACATCGGCGATGGCAATGGGATCGACGAAAAAGCTGAGCTTGTTGCGCGCGATGCTGAAACGCGCAGTGAGGTCAACCGTGAGAACCACCGCGATGACGAAATCGACGGCCCAGATCCAGGGACCGGCCGGTATCATCGAGGCGATGACGAAGAAGCCGATGGTGAACAGGTCGAAGGCGAGAAGCCCAAGGCGAAAGCGGGTGGAGAGGCGGCTTCGTCCCTTGTAGAGAAGATGGAGGGTGCTGTTCAGTCTTGTCATTGCTAGAGCAAAATGCGATCAGGTCTGGTCACCTGATCGCATGGGTTTGCACTAGAAATCAATAATAGAGCACGACCGTCCGATTATGCTGATTGAGCCTAATCGCACCGTGTTCTGGTGCCGATCGAATGCGGCGATCAGTTGAAATCACGGGATTCGAACGAGTATAGCGTCGATTGAGCATCCACCGCGACAGGTTGAAGATGTAGAAGACATGGTAGCCGAGGTCATTGCTGGTGGTCGCCGTTGTGGGACGTCGCACGGCTGAACCGGGCATCGGATCCGGGCAGCGGCGGGGGACGAAGGAGGCAGCGAAATCAACACCGGTCATCTTCTCGACAATGATTCGGTTCGGCGTGTGCAGCAGGCGCTGATCAACGCCGGCTCTTCATCCCGTGTTATCTCGTTGGCGTCGACCGCCCGCAGCGCCGAGGACGCAGCGGCGTCCATCGGCGTGGACCTCGGTTCCATCGTCAAGTCGCTGGTGTTCGTGATCGGCGACCAGGCGGTGATGGCGTTGGTGTCCGGCGACCGCCGCTGCGTCGAACGCGCTCTGCCCGGAGTCCTCGGATTGCAGGGCAAGGTGCGGCGAGCGGACGCCGAACTGGTTCGCAAGGAGACGGGATTCGCCATCGGCGGTGTCGCGCCCGTGGGTCTTTCTCGGCCGTGCCCTGTCGCCATCGACACCGGCTTGCGACGATTTGCAACCGTTTATGCCGCCGCCGGGCATCCCCATTGTGTATTCTCGACCAGCGTCGAAGAGTTGCAGAAGCTTACCGGCGGCACATTATCCGAAGCAATTGCCAAAGATCCTTGATTCAAACGCCGCTTGGAGCTTTCTTAGGGGGGGGGGCCTCGTCCGGGGTCTGTGGTTCGCACCCCGGACATGTGCCAAAACCGACAACGGGTCGCTGAAGAAGTACTTTGTGATCGGACTGAGTGAACCTACCGTTGGTGGCGGCGTTTGCGGATGGGTGGCCGAGCGGCTGAAGGCGCTCCCCTGCTAAGGGAGTATGGGTTAACAGCCCATCGAGGGTTCGAATCCCTCCCCATCCGCCAGTCGACGCATGCCCTTGGATCGCTGCGTGGTGGGGCGTCTACGTTTTCAGGCGTGTCTGGATCGAGACCTCCGAATGAAGGGTGCGGTGAACCGGGCATTTGTCGGCGATTTCCAGGAGCTTTAGGCGTGTTGCTTCGTCGAGCGGACCGGTCAGCTCGATTTCCCTTTCGATGCGATCGACACGTCCGTCCTGGGACTCGCATTCCTCGCAATCGCGCGCATGGATCTTTTGATGCCAGAGCGTAACGGCGGCGCGTTCCAAGGGAATTCCCTTGTGCTCGGCGTACATCCTCATGGTCATGTTG
>JAHCKI010000374.1 GCA_026125865.1 Rhodospirillales bacterium | reverse complement strand
AGTAGTAGCAATAGTTTTATCGATGGGGCAGGAGCGACGCGTTCGCTTGGTCAGCCTGCATGACCAGTGCGGCGCCTCGTCGCGGTGGGCGATCGCACCCATGAGGCCAGCTTCTTTTTCTCGTCGAACAACTCTGCGATGTTCTGCATCATTGTTCCACCCAACTCTTCGGCATCGACCAGCGTGACAGCACGATGGTAGTAGCTGGTGACATCGTGGCCGATGCCGATGGCCGTCAGCTCGACAGGTGAAGCCGTTTCAATCCACCGAATGACCTCACGCAGGTGTCGCTCCAGATAGTTTCCTGGGTTGGTGGAAAGCGTGGCGTCATCGACGGGCGCCCCGTCGGAAATGACCATAAGGATTCGACGCTGTTCCGGTCGCGCCATCAAGCGATTGTGGGCCCATAGCAGGGCCTCTCCGTCGATGTTTTCCTTTAGCAATCCTTCGCGCAACATGAGACCGAGATTGCGGCGGGCGCGGCGCCATGGTTGATCCGCCTGTTTGTAAACGATATGTCGAAGATCGTTGAGGCGTCCCGGATTTTTCGGTTTGCCGTTGGTCACCCAACGTTCACGCGACAATCCGCCCTTCCAAGCGCGGGTCGTGAAACCGAGGATCTCGACTTTCACACCGCAGCGCTCGAGGGTGCGGGCAAGAATGTCGGCGCTCATCGCCGCGACTGAAATTGGACGTCCGCGCATTGACCCGGAGTTGTCGATCAGCAGAGAAATGACGGTGTCGCGAAACATCGTTTCTTTTTCGCGCTTGAAGCTGAGTGGGTGAAGCGGGTTGATAACCACCCGCGCCAGCCGGGCGGCATCCAAAAGGCCGTCTTCCAGGTCGAACTCCCACGCACGCGTTTGCTGCGCCATCAACAGGCGTTGCAATCGGTTGGCGAGGCGCGCGACCACGCCTTCGAGATTGGCCAGTTGCTGATCCAACTGAAAGCGAAGCCGTGTGAGTTCTTCACTGTCGCACAGGGCGCCGGCGTCGATTTCTTCGTCGAAAGCGGTTGTGTATGGTCGATATCTAAATACGCCACTGTCATCGGTCGGCCAACGATTGGGGCGCGCGGAGGGACCGGCGGGTGCCATGGCTCCTTCACCCGCAACGACAACATCATCCGGAAGGTCTTCGGGAGAGGTGTCGGCATCGCCCGTGTCCGCGGTGGCGGGCGCGGCGGTCATTCCACCTTCCGTCGTGCCATCGTCGCTTTTTGTTTCAGGGGATTGGTCCGGCTGGTTGTTTTCGTCGCCACTGTCTTCGGTTTCGTCTTCTTCGTCTTCTTGAAGCGACGGATCATTGTCGTCGATCAGGTCAAGGGCCCGGATCATTTCAGCGGTAATCCTGGCGAATTCTCGTTGATTGTCGATCGCTGCGGCGAAACGGGACAATTGCGCGTCACAGCGTTCGGCTATCATTGGACGCCATAGATCGGTCAAGGTGGTTGCCGTCTCGGGCGCCACCCGGCCGGTAAGCTTCTCGCGGATGATCAAGCTCACAGCGTCAGCGAGGAAACCCGGATCCTTTTCTCCGATTTCGGCAAATCTCCGAGATCGACATGTCTGGTCGAGGAGTGCGCCGAGATTGTCGGCGACTCCGTTCATGTGTCGGCATCCAAGAGCCTGAACGCGGACACGCTCCATCGCGTCAAATACCTCTCGCGCGCGACGGCCCAATGGGGACCGCCTCTCGTGCAAATCCGCGTCGTGGTGACGCATGAGCAAGGCCAGAGCATCCGCGGTTCCGCGTAGGCAAGCGATGTCCTCTTTTGACATGCGGATGGTCGGTAGCGGCAACTTCACGCGGTTGCCGCGAATTTCGGGGGACCCTGGTCCGAAATTTACCTCGGTCTCCACATCATGGGCGATGGCGCGCAGCGCGGCTGCGGTCACCCGTTTGACTAGGGCAGGGGAATCTTCGTCACGTATCACGATTTCTCAGCGTGTAACGACTTGCATCGCTGACTCCGGCAGATCTTTGCCGAAACAGCGCTGGTAATACTCGGCGACAATCGGGCGTTCGACCTCGTCGCATTTGTTGACGAAAGTAAGGCGGAAAGCGATTCCGATTTCACCAAAGATTTCTGCATTTTCAGCCCAAGTGAGGACCGTTCTCGGCGACATCACCGTGGAGATATCACCATTGACAAAGCCTATACGCGTCAACTCCGCCAGTTCCACCATCGACGCAACTGTCTCCTTGCCTTCTTTGGAATTGTAGCTCGGCGCCTTCGCCAGCACGATTTCTTGTTCTTTCTCGTTCGGAAGGTAGTTCAGCGTCGCGACGATGTTCCAGCGGTCCATCTGGCCCTGATTGATCTGTTGCGTTCCGTGGTACATCCCAGTCGTATCACCCAGCCCCACGGTATTCGTCGTTGCGAACAACCGGAAGAAGGGGTGT
>JAHCKI010000373.1 GCA_026125865.1 Rhodospirillales bacterium | reverse complement strand
GCTGATCGCCCTCATCAAGCCTCAGTTCGAATCCGGACGCCAACACGTGGAGAAGCGCGGCGTGGTGCGCGATGCCGATGTTCGCCGGGAGGTTTGCGAACGCATCGCCGCCTGGCTTGAAAAGCAACCCCATTGGAGCGTCATCGGTTTGACCGAAAGCCCCATCACCGGTCCCGAAGGCAACGTCGAATACCTAATCGCCGGCCGCAAGGAACTGTAAGTCATTTTATCGAATAAGCGCCTCGTCTAACTCGCGGATGACTCCAGTGGGTTTCTTCAAAAATCAGTTATCGAACGAAAAGGTTCAGAAGGTCCTCTGTTGGATCCTGGCCCGCTACCTTCGCTTGGTTTACGCGACTGGCCGTTGGCAATTCATCAACATCGAAACGCCGCAGCGATTTTGGGACCAGGGGAAACCGGTCATCGGCTGTTTCTGGCATGGACGGATGCTGATGATGCCGTACGCGTGGCGGTGGGAGGGACCCTTCCGGATGTTGATTTCCCACCACCGCGACGGACGACTGATCGCCGATACGATCCGCAATTTGGGGCTAGACGTGACGGACGGATCGTCGTCGCGGGGCGGGCTGGCCGCGGTACGGGAACTGGTGAAGGCGTTGAAAGAGGGTATTGCCATCGGCGTGACCCCGGATGGTCCGCGTGGGCCGCGCATGCGGGTACAAATGGGGATTGTTCGTATCGCCAGCCTCTCCGGGGCGCCGATCATTCCGGTCAGTTTCGGTGCTCGCCGACGCCGTGTCTTAAGTTCATGGGACCGGTTCGTGGTCATTTGGCCGTTCAACAGCGGCGTTTTCATTTACGGTAAGGAAATCTTCGTTCCGAAGGAGGCGGACGACGCGACCCTGGAACAAGCACGGATGGAGCTGGAAAACAGCCTCAATGCGATTACCGTCGAGTGCGATCGCATGACAGGGCACTCGCCCATCGAGCCGGCCGATCCCCGAAAGTCGCAACGGTGAGCAAACTCGCCCTCTACCGCGCCGCAACCACCCTTGGCGGTCCGCTCATCCGCCTTCATCTCGCGCGGCGTCGCGCGCGCGGCAAGGAGGACGCGAGGCGGTTCGGCGAACGGCTCGGCAAAACGGACGTGACGCGCCCGGCCGGCGCCCTGCTCTGGGTCCATGGCGCGAGTGTCGGTGAGTCCCTGTCGCTGCTGCCGCTGGTGGAGCTTATCCGCCAACGTTGGCCAGCCTATACCGTTCTGATGACGACCGGAACGGTAACCTCGGCCGCCCTGATGGGGGGGCGGCTGCCGGCGGGCGCCATTCACCAGTACGTGCCGGTTGACCGCGTTGCCTACGTGCGACGATTTCTTGACCACTGGCGTCCGGACGTGGCTCTGTGGGCGGAATCCGAATTCTGGCCCAACTTGATCATCGAAACGGCGGCGCGCGACATTCCCATGATTCTGGTCCAGGGCCGGATTTCGACCCGGTCGTTTGAGGGTTGGTCCCGCCATCCGTCCATGATCACCCGCCTGCTTGCCGGTTTTTTTCTTTGTCTCGGGCAAAGCGAGATCGACACCGATCGTCTTCGCGCTTTGGGCGCGCACCCTGTCGATTGCCTCGGGAATCTCAAGTTCGCCAAGCCACCGCTGCCGGTCGACGAACAGGAGCTGAGCAGGCTTCGCACCGCCATCGGCGAGCGCCCCTGTTGGCTGGCGGCCAGCACTCACCCGGGCGAGGAGGAGATCGTCGGCAACGTTCATCGTCTCCTTTGCGAACACCTGCCGGACGTGCTGACCCTCATCGTCCCCCGCCATCCCGAACGGGGCGCGGAGATCGCGGAGCGGTTGGCGGCAACTAACCTGGTCGTTTCCCGGCGCGCGGCCGGTGGGGCCATCTCGCCCGCGACCGACATCCATGTGGGTGATACGATCGGGGAGCTGGGCTTGTTCTATCGTTTGGCGCCGGTCGTGTTCGTCGGCAAGTCGTTGGCGGGTGAGGGTGGGCAGAATCCACTGGAAGCGGCACAACTGGGCTGCGCCGTTTTGTTCGGCCCCAACATGAGCAATTTCGAAATCATTGCCGGGAAATTGACCAAAAGCGGCGCGGCCGAGATCGTCGGTGACGAAGCCGGGCTGGCGAACGCCGTTCGGCATCTGCTGACGGACGACGCCGACCGGGCTCGGCGAATCGCCGCGGGCCAAGCCGTCGCGGACGCGGAGGCTGGGGCCCTCGATCGTGTGGTGGAAGCGATCGCGCCCTTCCTACAACCGGCATTGACGGCGACGCGGCATGCGCGCTCCTGATTTCTGGTACCGCCGCGATGGCGGATTGATGCCATGGATGCTGACGCCGCTGGCGGCTGCGTACGATTTTCTAGGCCGCGCCCGAACGGCGATGACACGGGCATGGCGCGCCCCCGTGCCCATCGTCTGTGTCGGTAATC
>JAHCKI010000372.1 GCA_026125865.1 Rhodospirillales bacterium | reverse complement strand
CGCGATGCCGCCGACGCGCGCAACAAGTTGGCGGGATTGGCGTTCGACCTGATTGTGCTCGATGTCATGATGCCCGGCGAAAGCGGTTTCGATTTTGCGGGGGATTTGCGTGGCCGCAGCATGGTCCCCATCCTAATGCTGACGGCGATGGGCGAAACCGAGGATCGAATAACTGGTCTCGAACGCGGTGTCGACGATTACATGGTGAAGCCGTTCGAGCCGCGGGAGCTTGTTCTCAGGATTCATAGTATCCTTCGCCGCGTGCCGCAGACGCCGGCGGTCGGTAGCGATGTGCGCATGGGCGACTTGGTGTTCGATCTGGAACGCAGCGAGTTGAGCCGGGCCGGGCGCTCCATCAAGTTGACGTCCGTCGAGGCGGCGTTGCTGCGTGCGTTGGCGGGGAAGCCGGGGGTGACGTTCACGCGCGAAGAACTCATCGAACTGACCGGCGCCGCCGGTGGCGACCGAGCAGTCGATGTGCAGGTAACCCGGCTCCGACGCAAGATCGAACAGCATCCCCGTGACCCCCGTTTTTTACAAACGGTGCGGGGCAAGGGGTACGTCCTCAAGCCCGACTAAAGCGAATGAGCAGGCTCAGTTCTCCGCTTCGAGTTGCCGCAATCAACAGTCGCGATCGGACCTTTTAACACGATGGTGATGAAGAACTTTTTACCGCGGAGTCTATTGGGGCGGACCCTCTTGATCATCGTTATGCCGCTTGTCGTTCTGCAAGTGGTTTCCGCATTCATATTTTTTGAGAGTCATTGGGAGACGGTCAGCCGCCGTCTAGCCCGCGACTTGGCTGGCGACATCGCCGTTCTCGTTTCAACCTTCCAGGAACACCCCGAGGTCAAGCCGCGCATGTGGATGCTGGATCAGGCGGCTCGCCACATGGGCATCAACGTGACCTTGCGTACGGGTGAGGTGCTCGCCAATGAGAACGACCAGGACCGAGTCTCCAACGAAGGCAGCCTTGCCGTGGCGCTCGCAGAGCAAGTCCACAAACCATTTCGAATCGACGCCGAGTCCGTCGATCGACATGTGGTGGTAGAAATTCAATTGGTGGAGGGTGTCCTCAGCTTGGTGACCACGCGCAAGCGACTGTTCAGCACGACAACCTATGCCTTTGTGTTGTGGATGGTAGGGACATCGATGATCGTGTTCGGTGTCGCCACCCTGTTCATGCGCAATCAGGTGAAACCGGTGCTTCGTCTCGCGCGGGCGGCTGATGATTTCGGCAAGGGGCGGGACGTGCCCCGCTTCAAACCCGAAGGCGCCAAGGAAGTGCGCCAGGCGGCCTTGGCGTTCATCTCCATGAGACAGCGAATAATCCGTCAGATTGGTCAACGAACGGCAATGCTCGCCGGTGTTTCCCACGACCTGCGGACCCCGCTAACGCGCATGAAGCTGCAACTCGAAATGATGGGGCGCGACGATGACGTCGGCGCGCTCAAGGAAGACCTGGCGGAGATGGAGCGGATGCTGGAGGGCTATCTGGCGTTCGCCCGGGGCGAAGGCAGCGAGAAGCAACAGATTTATGATTTGGCGCTTGTCCTCGAACAAGTGGCGCGGTCGGCACAGCGCAATGGCACGAGCGTCGATCTGCAAATCGATGGCGATCTGACGGTGCAAGTACGCCGGATGGCTTTGCATCGCGCCTTGACCAATTTGGTCGAAAACGCCGCCCGTTACGGTGATCGCGTTTGGATCAGTGCTGAACGCAAGATCAACGGTATCGAGGTCATCATCGACGATGACGGACCGGGTGTGCCGGAAGAGAAGCGAGAGGACGTCTTCAAGCCATTCGTCCGCTTGGAAGCGTCGCGCAATCCGGGGACGGGGGGTGTCGGTCTTGGACTCGCCATTGCCCGCGACGTGGTGCGCAGCCATGGAGGCGAAATCGTGCTCAGCGAATCACCTCAAAGCGGCCTCCGCGCCCGATTGCGTTTGCCGCTGTAACGAGGAGTGTCGGGCAGGGCGTGGTCAAAAGAGGCGTCCGCCTTCTGGAACTTTTTGGTCCGGGGCGACGAGGACAACTTCGCCGTCGGAATCGGGAAACCCGAGTACCAGCACTTCAGACATGAATTTGCCAATTTGGCGCGGCGGGAAGTTCACGACCCCCGCCACCTGCCGACCGACGAGAACGTCGGGTGCGTAGTGACGCGTGAGCTGAGCCGATGTCTTTTTTTCACCGATCGCCGGGCCGAAGTCGATCCACAGTTTTATGGCAGGCTTGCGGGCTTCGGGATTTGCTTCGGCTCGCGTTACCGTACCTACGCGAATGTCGACGTTGAGGAAATCGTCGAAGGTGATCGTATCCATTTACGGGCTCACCCAAAAACCGATTATGCCGTCACCCGCTCGGCCGACGGCACAAAAGGAAAGCGGCCACCCCGCGTGGTGACCGCCCAATCGTATCGGATTCTAACGCTTACTTCTGGCCTTCTTGGGCCTTTAGCGCCA
>JAHCKI010000371.1 GCA_026125865.1 Rhodospirillales bacterium | reverse complement strand
ACCGGGGCCCTGTTGTCCGGCAACGGGATCGGCTACGAGACACGCGGCGCGCGACTGACCGTTCCGGCCGCGGACGGGCAAGGCGCCGACATCTCGTTCGAGGACATGCCATGACCAGCCCAAATCCAAGCGTCGACGCCGGCAATGTACGCTTCGCCAACGATGCGCCGCTGTCGCTGATCGCCGGTCCCTGCCAGATGGAATCGCGTCAGCATGCCTTCGACATGGCCGGCAGCCTGAAGGAGATGTGCACGAAACTCGGAATCGGCCTCGTCTACAAATCATCATTCGACAAGGCCAACCGCACCTCGCTTTCGGGGCGGCGCGGCGCCGGCCTCGACGCGGCACTGCCCGTCTTTGCGGATATCGGGAAGGAACTGGGCCTTCCGGTCCTGACCGACGTCCATACCGAGGAACAGTGCGGTATCGTCGCGGAGGTTGTCGACATTCTCCAGATACCCGCCTTCCTGTGCCGCCAGACCGACCTGCTGGTCGCCGCCGCGCGCACCGGCAGGGTGGTCAACGTCAAGAAGGGCCAGTTCCTCGCGCCCTGGGACATGAAGAACGTCGTCGCCAAGGTCACGGCGTCCGGCAACGCCAATGTGCTGGTGACCGAGCGCGGCGCCTCGTTCGGCTACAACACTCTGGTGTCCGACATGCGGTCACTGCCGATCTTGGCGGAGACCGGCGCGCCGGTGATCTTCGATGCCACCCACTCGGTGCAGCAGCCCGGCGGCAAGGGGACGGCCTCCGGCGGCGACCGCCGTTTCGCGCCGGTGCTGGCCCGCGCCGCCGTCGCCATCGGCGTGGCGGCGGTGTTCATGGAAACCCACCCGGATCCCGACCGGGCCCTGTCGGACGGCCCCAACATGATCGCCATGCGCGACCTGCCGGCGATCGTCGAAACGCTCAAAGCCCTCGACCAAGTCGCCAAGACGCACCCCATCTGCGTGGACGGGTGACGGCAACGGCGACGCTCAACCGCCTTTCTTATGATCGAGGATGGTGGTGGCGAGTTCGTTGCAGAGACTGGCCAAGGCACGGCTCATGGCATCGACGGTGGCGGCGTAATCGGTTCCGGTCTGAGGCTGGCGAAAGGCCGACTTGCGGACGATGAGCGGCGTGTCGTCGCGCCCACCGTAAAGTTCCCATTGAGCCTCAAGCACGACAACGCCGTCGCTGCCGGGCTCGAAGCGGAAGAACTCGATTTCCACATGATAGTCCGTTTCCGGTGCCCGCTGTTGCGGGAAGATGAAGACCCGGTCGGTCTTGAGCGCGGCGGACAAGTTGACCACCATGACGCGGGGGACCATGGTTTCCAGGGATTCGGACCAGCGATCGAATTCGGCGAGCGCGATTTCATAGGCACTGGTTCGCCGAACGATCTCCGATCGGTCCAGGTATTTCGGCAGGACCACGGGCCCAAGCCCGACGGTCAAGTCGCGTTTCACCGCCGTCGTGGCCGCCGGATCGCCGCCCGTATCGATGCCGGAAAGGGTATAGAACCGGCTCGGCGCCGTCACCGCGCAGGCCGCGATCAATGTCAGCAGCAATAGAGCGGCGAACGCTTTGAATATAAAGCGTTTGAGGGCGGGGCGCGTCACGATCATCACCGGCTTGAACCTCCTTTTCCTCGCACGAATGCTTCCGGATGCCTTTCCAGGTATTCCGCCAGCGCGCGAATGCTCCGTAGCGCCGCCCGCAATTCCGCAAGCGACTGCGTCAATTCATAGCGAAGCGGTGACTTGGGACTGATCATGTCGTCCGCCGATTCCAATGTCTTGTTGGCTTGCTTCATGAGGCGTTCCGCCGCTTGCGCCGTTCGCATGGCGGCCTCGCTGGTCCCCTTCACGTCGGGAGACGAAACCAGCGAATTGACGGATTGAATCATGGTGCGGGTGTCCTGGATCAACGCTTCTATGGGCAACTCGGCGATGCGGTCCAGGACCTGGGTCACCGAGCGCTTCATCAGGTCGATGTCGGACGGAACCGTCGGCAACTCCGGGTGCGCGCCGTCGAGTTTCAGGTCGGCTGGCGCCTCGTCGGGATAGAAGTCGAAATCCACATAGAGCGCGCCCGTGATCAGGTTGCCCGACTTGAGCTTGGCGCGCATACCGCGCTGCACCAGTTCATTGATACCGTCAGCGGGATTCTCCGATTTGGGATAGCCCGTGAGGGTGACGCGTTCGGGCTCGATGACAATGGTGACGGGCAGGGAGATCGACCTCTTCTCCCGGTCGATGACCATCCGGACGTCGGTGACTTCACCGATTTTAATACCGCGCATTTCCACCGGCGCTCCGGATTCCAAACCCCGAACCGACCCGTCGAAATGGAGGAGATAGGGAATTTGCACCGTGATCGCCGCTTCCTTCGTGGCCTCCTTGTTTTCGTACAGTGGAAAAGCGGACCCTTGTGAGCTGGGTTCCGCATCAACGGCCGTCACCGGTGTTTCAAAGGCGACGCCGCCGGTCA
>JAHCKI010000370.1 GCA_026125865.1 Rhodospirillales bacterium | reverse complement strand
TCCGTGTCGTCGGACGCAATGGCGTCGCGCATCTGCTCCAAGAGTTTCGGCGCCTCCGCGACGTAACTCTCCACGATCCTGCCGACCAGGTCTGGCTTGCCCGGCCGCTGCAGTCCCCGCAAACGATCGAGAGCGCCGGTGTCGAAAGCCGTTTCCGCACGCCAGCCACGGCCGCTTTCTTTTCGGACAGACCCATCTGTATACCTACTATCTTCACCAATGGATGCCACCCGTTCAGGCATCGGTTCCGCGCCGGCATTGCGGTCAATTTCCTGGTTTGATGGCTCCTCAGTCGACGGCGGCGGCTGCTCAGGCGGAGGCAACTCCTGCAGGATCGCCATCGACGGTGTTGGCTCCGACGCTCCTTGGGTCGGATCCGCACGCGGGGAAGACGAGTCTGTATGGTCCTCACGAACTTTCGCCAACTTGCTCGCATCTTTTCGGATCCACCGCTCCAGCGTTTTGCGGAGTTCCTGTTCCTGATACGGCTTGCTGACGAAATCGTCCATACCGGCGGCGAGGCAGCGCTCGCGATCGCTGCTCATGGCGTTGGCGGTCACGGCCACGATGGGCAACGTATCGCCCGTATCCCGCTGTTTGACGGCCTTGCGACGAATCTCGCCCGTTGCCTCGAACCCATCCATAATCGGCATCTGGCAATCCATGAGAACGATGTCGAAAACGCCGTCCACCGCGGCCTCGGCCGCGCGCCGGCCGTTGTCGGTCTTGACCACATCGCACCCCCACGCTTCCAGCATGGAGATGAGAACCTCCTGGTTCACCACATTGTCCTCGGCAACAAGGACCTTGGCGCCGAGCCCGTTGGGGTCGGTCCCATCCGCGTGCGCATCGGTCCAACCGGCGGTACCGCGCGCATCGCCATCTCCCATATGTCCGAAACAGCTAACCAGATCCGATAGGGTGACCGGTTTGGCGATGCAGCGAACGCTCGCGGTTTCGGGCAACAACGCCGTGTCGTCGAACGCGCCGACGGGGCTCATCAACACGATCCGCGTTCCCGCGAGAATCGGCTCCACCTCGATGGCGCAAGCCAAGGCCGCTCCGTTCAAGATCGGGAGGTCGCGATCGATGAAGACGAGCCGGTATCCGGATGCGGGCTCGGTATCGGCGCTTTCCATGTCCTGAGCCGGCTTGCGCCGCATCATGTCGTAGGCAGTCCGGGCATCGAACGCGCTATCGCTGCCGACACCGAGCGCTTGCAGTTGTCGCTGCAGCGCCTCCGCCGCCACCCTGTTGCCGTGGACGACCAAAACACGTCCGGCGCGCGCGTCCTCGGCGATCGTCGGGGTGCCATCGGTCGCCGCGACATCGCGATCGAGGGGAACCGTAAACCAGAAGCTGGATCCCGCCCCGGGGGTACTCTCGACGCCGATTTCACCCTGCATGACTTCGATGATGCGTTTGGCGATGGTCAGCCCAAGACCGGTGCCGCCGAACCGCCGCGTCGTCGAGCCATCGGCCTGCACGAATGATTCGAAAACCCGTCGGGACGCTTCCGGCGTCATGCCGATGCCGGTATCCTTCACCTCGAAGCGGATTCGCGGGTAGTCCGGATCGTCAACCTGCAACTCGGCGCACACCGCGATCTCGCCATTTTCGGTGAACTTTATGGCGTTGCCCACCAAGTTGGTGAGAACCTGGCCAAGGCGGCCACTATCGCCGATCACCCGCCTGGGAATTCGCGGATCGAAATAGTAAATCAGCTCCAGGCCTTTGCCGACTGCGCGGTCGGCGAAGGCGCCGGCCACCTTGTCGAACAGACCGAGGAGGTCGAAGGGCTCGGCCGCCATCGTCAACCGCCCTGCCTCGACCTTAGAAAAATCGAGAATGTCGTTGATGATGGTGAGCAGTGACTCCGCTTCCGAATGAATGGTTCGGGTGAAGTGTGTCTGCCTCGTGGTCAAGACCGTATTCGTCAACAACTGAACCATGCCGATGATGCCGTTCATGGGCGTTCGGATCTCATGGCTCATCATCGCCAGGAACTCGGACTTGGCGCGGCTGGCAGCTTCGGACGCCTCCTTGGCCACCATCAACTCGCGGACGACCACTTCCAAATTGGCGTTGACGGCTTCCAACTCGGCGGTGCGCACGGCGACCTGCCGCTCCAGCTCCTCCTGATGACGCTCCAAATGGACTTCCGCGAGCTTGCGGGCTGTGATGTCATTGCAAATGATCGCGTAGCCGCCACCCGGCATGGGATTCTGCTTGATTTCGAGATAGCGTCCGTCGGGATTGGCGTGCTCGATTTGCCGCACAACGGTCGTTTCGGCGACCTGCAATCGCTCCGCGATCATCTCACCGAGCCTGGTGCTTGAACCGCCAAGTTCGTCCCAAACTTCCATGTGTTCGTTGCGCTCGTCGCTCAAGCCCAGCATGGCGAGAAGGCGCTCATTCCACGTCAATAACCGTAGGGATGCATCGAACGTGGCGATGCCGGCGGCGGTGTTGTCGAGTGTCGTGCGC
>JAHCKI010000037.1 GCA_026125865.1 Rhodospirillales bacterium | reverse complement strand
CGCAGCGGCGACACCTGGGTCGTGCCGAATTAGGGGGTGGTCAAGAGCGTGAAGCCCGATACCATGTTTCCGACTTCGCTCCCTCGCAACCCATTGCGCTGAGGTGGACGCTGGCGATGCCGATCAACGTTGCCATCGTCGGCGCCGGTCCAGCGGGTTTCTATACGGCGGAAGCCCTTCTTCAGCGCTCCGGCGACGTTCAAATTGATTTTGTCGAGCGTTTGGCGACACCCTATGGGCTGATCCGGGCCGGCGTGGCGCCCGATCACCAAACCACCAAAAAGGTATCGCGGAAGTTCGAGGAGACGGCGACCAGAGACGCGGTTCGGTATTACGGCAACGTGGACGTCGGAAAAGATATCGAGCTTTCAGAGCTGCGTGCCATGTACGATGCGGTCGTTCTGGCGACCGGTGCGCCGGCGGACCGCTACCTTGGCATTCCCGGCGAGGAGAAGGTCGGCGTCTATGGCTCCGCGTTGATGGTCGGCTGGTACAATGGGCATCCGGATTTTCGTGATCTCCATCCAACGCTGGATACGACCACGGCGGTTGTCGTCGGCAATGGCAATGTCGCGCTCGATGTCGCCCGCGTGCTGGTGAAGACACCGGCGGAACTGGCCGAGTCCGACATCGCCGATCATGCTGCAGAGGCGATTTGCGCCAGCCCTTTGACGGATGTTTACATTGTCGGCCGGCGGGGGCCTTTGCAGGCGCGCTTCACCAATGTCGAACTGCGCGAACTCCAGCATCTCAGGAATGCCATTCCCGTGGTGGACGTGAACAGTCTCCCAAGTGATTTCGATGGTTCCGGCGACCGCGAAGGACGCCTTCGGGAGAAGAACGTCGCCACGTTATGCGGCTATGCCGGCATGCCCGCCGAAGGCAAACAAAAGCGGATTCATTTCCGGTTTTTTACCAACCCATTGGAAATCAAGGGGCGAGGGCGGGTCGAAGAGTTGCTGTGCGAGCGGACGCGACTGGTGGATGACCGCGTTGTGGCGACCGGTGAGGTTGAGACGATCCCGTGCGGCCTCTTGGTCTCGGCCATCGGCTATCGTTCGCAGGCGATCCCTGGGCTCCCGACCGGTGGGAATGGTGATTGCATCCCCAATGACGACGGGCGGGTCGACAAGGGCCTCTATGCCGTTGGTTGGGCCAAGCGCGGGCCGACGGGGGTTATTGCCAGCAATCGACCCGATGGGACCGCGTGCGCAGATCAGATCGTCGCGGACTGCCCGATCGGTGGCAGTTCAGGGCGGCAAGCCCTCGACCGGCTTCTTGCCGAGCGGCGTGTTCGCGTCGTCGGGTTCGAGGATTGGCAGCGCATCGATGCCGCCGAAATGGCCGCTGCCCGAGGCGGCTCACCCCGGCGAAAGTTTACGACGTTGAGCGACATGCTCGGTGTTCTCGAGCCTTAAACCGGTACGATGACAAAGGATGGCCGCCGCCGATGAACGGTAGAGGCCCATGAGGTTTTTTGGTGATGGACGACGCAAACGTGGAGAACAACGCATTCGCGGGGGACATCGGCTACGCAGGGGACATAGGTCCGAGGCAAGCCTGGGAGATCCTCGTGAATTCTCCCAAGGCGACAATGATCGACGTTCGCACGGCGGCCGAATGGGCGTATGTGGGTGTTCCGGATCTTTCCGGTATCGGCAAGAAGGTCGAGTTCGTCTCCTGGCTCCACTTTCCCGGTATGCAGATCAACGCGAGGTTCGTGGAGGAAGTGACCGCGCTCGGCATCGATCCACTGGCGCCGGTATTGTTCGTTTGCCGCTCCGGTGTTCGCTCCAAGTTCGCCGCCATTGCCATGACGAGAAGGGGCTTTCGCGCCTGCTACAACGTCGCTCACGGCTTCGAAGGTGACCTCGACACCATCGGCCACCGCGGCGCCGTCTCCGGCTGGAAGGTCGAAGGTTTGCCGTGGAAGCAGGGGTAAATCGCACACCGCAATCCAGGGCTCCGATAGCGGCGGCGGGTTGACCAAG
This sequence comes from Rhodospirillales bacterium, assembly GCA_026125865.1. Classification (GTDB taxonomy): domain Bacteria; phylum Pseudomonadota; class Alphaproteobacteria; order Rhodospirillales; family Defluviicoccaceae; genus JADJXQ01. The sequence continues at coordinate 10,387 of JAHCKI010000037.1, read as the reverse complement.
ACTCAACGCTGCGGGCTGGAAAGTTGAGCGGTTATGGGTCATGATCATCGAGAACGCGGTGCCGATATTCGGTAGCGTCGCAAATTGTATCGTGGATGGAGGGGAGCCATGACCGAAACGGGAATCGAAGGTACGTCGGATCGCGGCAGTGTTCGCGAGGCTGTCGGTGTCTTTCATGATCAGGATTCGTTTCAGGCAGCGGTCGATGAGCTGTTGGAGTCCGGGTTTGACCGGGCGGAGCTGAGTTTGCTCGCGGGGGACAAGGCCGTCGAAGACAAATTGGGTCACGTATATCAAAAGGTCGCGGAATTGGAGGACGATCCCAGCGCGCCACGGGCCGCCTACATCGGTCGTGACTCGATCGTCGAGGGAAAGACCGGTGTCATCGGCGGACTGGCCTATGTCGGCGCACTCGCCGCTGTCGGCGCTGTGGTAGCCTCCGGGGGAAGCCTCGCAGCGGTGATCGCCGCGGCAGTCGGCGCCGGTGGTGCTGGCGGTGTTCTCGGAACCATCGCCTCACGCTGGATCGGACGGGAACGCGCCCAAGCCATCGAAACTCAGCTGGACAAGGGCGGACTGCTGCTGTGGGTTCGTCTGCGCGATGAAACGCACGAACAACGCGCCCTCGCGATCCTCACCAAGCATTCAGCCGCTGATGTGCATGTCCATAACCTGCCAGCACTGACCGATCCGGAATGGGATCCGTTGAGCGGCCTGCAACCGGATCCGTTCCTGCCCGGCGCCAAGGTCTAGAGCACGATGCGATTAGGCTCGATCAGCCTAATCGCATGGTCGTGCTCTATATCATTGTTTTCTAGAGCAAATCCATGCGACTAAGTGACTCGACTTAATCGCATTTTGCTCTAGGTCGTCACAATTTGGGACGACGATACCGGCTTGTGTTGCTGATCCACTGAGTCGCTACTGGCGCTCGTAGATCAGTTCCATCGTCTTGAACGGCTGGCCGTCCGGGCCGGGCTGGTAGAACTCGTTGACCTCTCGGCCGGATTCATCCGTGCGGGATTCGATCCTCATGGGGATGAGTTTGCCCGCCATCGGGTCGGGGGCCTTGCCTTCGAATACCCAAACCTGGCCGGTATCGTCCCAATTGCCATAGAGGACCGCGACCCCGGTCATCATGTTGTCGGTCCAGGTGCTCCAATACTGCCCGGTGACGTTGTCGTAGCCGGTGTGACCCAGTCCGTTGAACGGGGGGGCTCCGCCCATGCTCGGGCCGCTGAACCGTTCTTCAAGCACGTGCCCCTCCAGGATCATGGTACGTACCGCCGTCCCTTCGTTGACTTCAGGGGGCTTCGTCGGGTCCATCCACATCTTGGTGGTCACGGACCATGTGCCTGCGAGGCCGGCCAACTGTTCGTGTTCTGGTCCCGGTGTCGCCGCCTTCGTCCAGGCCTGCATCATCGCGTTGTGTTCGGCGCTCACCGCAGGCGCGGCCGTCTCGGAAGCCGTTTTTTCCCCGGCGACAGCCGCTGAAGAGAGCAGTTCCGAAGAGAGCAATAGGGAAAAACACGCGGCAAAGACCGTCAAGTGAGCACGCATCCTTGTCTCCCAATCCGTTGATGGTTGTAATCCGATGAAGTCACCACCAATGAAAAGAGCCCCCCGAAAGGAGGGGCTCATGAACCATCGTTGAACGATGGTCCGTTTTCAGTTGGTGATGGTTACTTGTAGTATCCTACACCACAAATGTTGTCGCCGATCTTGGTGATGTAGGCGATCTTTTCGACCGGTTCGGTTTCGCCGGGACGCGGCCACATGTAAGCAACTTCGGAGACGGCACCTTCCTTGGCATTCGCGTAGATCTCTTCTCCGAACGGCTTGCCTGTCTTGTCCTTAAGTTCCTTCAGGCTCATTGCCCGGACTTTTTCGCTGGGATGGGCCGAAACCATGCCGTCAGGTCCGCCGCAATAAGGATAAAGGTCGCGGTCTTTTATTTCGCCGGCATTGATCTTGGCGATTGTGCCCGCGGTATCGGCTTTCATAGCCGTAACCGTGCTATCGAGCATCGCTTTTGCTTCGTCTGCGGTGCCGAAATCGGCAGCGAATGCCGTTCCGGCGACGAGCATGGCGGACAAAGCGAATGGCATTGCATATCGACGCATGAAAAATCCTCCCGAATTCATGCCGAGAGCCCATGCTTGGACACTCTATCCCTCACATGGGCTCGATGATTTTAACCTCCCTGTCCTGTCGTCGCTCTTGGCCACTTCAGGCACAGGCGCTCTTCTAACAATGGGCGCATTTGAGGCGAAATTAGCGTCTTTGTCGAGAGGGCAAATATGCTTGAATGGGGAATTCGCACTTTTCAGGTTGGAGCATGTCGCCGGGGAATCGCTTTTGCACATGCCAAAATGCAAGAAGATTTCCCGCGTTTTTGAGGCTGTTAAGAACGATTTTGGCGCATTGCCAAGCCCTGCGAGGCTTGCATTTTGTCGTGCCGTCACCTAAGAAATCGCCACCAACGCGTGGACTTTCCCCAAGAGCAATCGAATCTCATGGACCGCATCCGCATCCGCGGCGGCAAGCCGCTTTTTGGTACATTGGCTATTACCGGCGCCAAGAACGCAGCACTGCCCCTCATGGCGGCAAGCCTGCTTACCGAAGAAACCTTGGAGCTGAACAACCTGCCGCAGCTCGCCGACGTTTCCACCATGGCCCACCTGCTTGGCGAAATGGGCGTCCGCGTTACGTTGAATGGAAATTCCCCGGACGGCTGTGGGGGACGGGTCCTCGAGCTCAATGCACGTTCCGCAACCAACACCACCGCTCCCTACGATCTGGTACGCAAGATGCGGGCATCGGTTCTCGTACTTGGTCCCATGGTAGCCCGCCATGGTCGCGCCCGCGTTTCCCTGCCGGGTGGTTGCGCCATCGGGCCGAGGCCGGTGGATCTGCACCTCGGCGCGCTGAAGAAGCTCGGCGCCAATATCGAGATCAACGAGGGCTATGTCGAAGCCGAAGCGCCCAACGGATTGACGGGGGCGCACATCGTATTTCCTTCGGTCACCGTCGGCGGCACCGAAAACATCTTGATGGCGGCGGCTCTCGCCCGTGGTGAAACGGTGATTTCCAATGCCGCGCGTGAGCCGGAAATCGGCGACTTGGCCAAATGCCTGATCGCCATGGGCGTCGAGATCGAGGGCATAGGTACCGATACGTTGCGGGTCCAGGGCCGGGAACGGCTCAACGGGGTGCGGCACACGGTGCTCCCGGACCGTATCGAGACGGGCACCTACGCGGTTGCCGCGGCCATCACCGGCGGCTCGCTCGAACTAACCGGAACCCGGTTGGAATTGATCGATACCGTCGGCGCGGTGCTGACGGCGGCCGGCGCGGAAATCGAGGAAACCGAGACCGGGTTCAAGGTTTCTCGTCGAAATGGTCCGGTTTGCGGCGTCGATGTCATGACGGAGCCCTATCCGGGGTTCCCCACTGACATGCAGGCGCAAATCATGGCTTTGATGACCGTTGCCGACGGCGCGGCGATGATCACGGAAACCGTCTTCGAGAATCGCTTCATGCATGTTCCGGAGTTGTGCCGCATGGGAGCGAAAATCAACGTTCACGGCACGTCCGCCATCGTTCGCGGCGTTCCCCAGCTTTCAGGCGCACCGGTCATGGCCACCGATCTACGTGCCTCTGTGTCGCTCGTTCTGGCCGGCCTCGCGGCGAACGGCGTGACCGAGCTCAACCGGGTCTATCATCTGGACCGCGGATATGAGCGGATCGAGGAAAAGCTGGTGGGGTGCGGCGCCGACATCGAGCGCATCAAGGAATAGCCACCAGAAGCCGGAAGATCCCCGTCGCGGCCACTTGGCAGTGACGGGAGATTCCCGCTATCACTTTCCCGCGTCGATGGGAGAAACTGTTGGAAGCCGATGAAAAACTGATCCTGGCGTTACCGAAGGGGCGAATCCTGAAAGAGGTGATGCCGCTCGTTCGCGCCATCGGTGTCGAGCCGGAAGCCGCGTTCGACGATGACGGGAGCCGCAAGCTGCGTTTCTCCACCAACGTGCCCGAGATAGATATCATTCGTGTCCGCAGTTTCGACGTAGCGACGTTCGTCGCCTTCGGTGTCGCGCACATGGGCGTGGCGGGCAGCGATGTTCTGATGGAGTTCGATTACGCGGAAGTGTATGCGCCTCTCGACCTGGGTATTGGGCTCTGTCGCATGTCGGTCGCCGAGCCTGCGGCGTTGAGCGCCAAAGATGATCCCGCAACATGGAGCCATGTCCGGGTGGCCACGAAATACCCCTCGATCACCGGCCGGCATTTTGCGAATCGCGGTGTTCAGGCCGAATGCATTCGGCTCTCCGGGGCCATCGAACTGGCGCCGGCACTGGGACTTTGCGAACGGATCGTCGACCTGGTGTCCAGTGGCGACACGCTCCGCGCCAACAACCTCAGCGAAGTGGAGACGATCGCCGAGATTTCTTCGCGGTTGGCCATCAACCGTACCGCCTGGAAGACACGGCCGACAGAGATCGGAACATGGTTGCATCGGTTTCGGGAGGTGCTCGATGGCGACACGGCTTGATAAGCGCGCGCCCGACTTCGAGGCGGAGTTTTCCCGGGTTCTGTCGAAGAAGCGAGATGCCGACGCCAATGTGGGGCAGGTGGTGGCGGACATCATCGCCGATGTGCGCACGCGCGGCGATGCAGCATTGTTCGACCACACGCGACGCCTCGATGACCTAGACCTGACGGTCGGCCGGCTTCGTGTTTCAAACGCGGAAATCGAACGGGCCGTTGCCGATTGCGAGCCGGCGATCATGTCCGCTCTGGAATTGGCGGCCCAACGGATCGCCGATTTCCATACCCGGCAAATGCCGTCGGGGCTGGATTACACGGATGATTACGGAGTTCGCCTGGGCTATCGCTGGACGGCGGTTGCCTCTTGCGGTCTCTATGTTCCCGGCGGCACCGCCGCGTATCCCTCATCCGTTCTAATGAACGCGATTCCCGCCAAGGTCGCCGGTGTCACACGCTTAGTCATGGTGGTGCCGTCGCCGGGCGGTGTCATCAAGCCGATGGTGCTGGCCGCGGCTCACCTTGCCGGCGTCGATGAAATCTATCGAATCGGCGGCGCCCAGGCCGTTGCCGCGCTTGCTTACGGAACCGAGACGATTGCGCCGGTGGACAAGATCGTCGGCCCGGGAAACGCCTACGTCGCGACCGCCAAACGGCAGGTATTCGGAACCGTCGGCATCGATATGATCGCCGGCCCCTCGGAGGTGCTGGTGGTTGCCGATGCCGATTGCGATCCTTCGTGGATCGCCATCGATCTCATGGCCCAGGCCGAGCACGACACCGGAGCGCAATCCATTCTGATCACCGACGACGCCGACTTCGCCGATGCAGTTGCCAAGGCCGTGGAAGACCATTTGAATACGCTGGCGCGCGGCGCCATCGCCCGACAGAGCTGGAATGAGCACGGCTGCGTCATCATCGTCGAATCCCTCGACCAAGCACCGGCGTTGATCGATCGCGTCGCGCCCGAGCATTTGCAGCTCGCCATTGCCGATCCGGATGCTTTGGCGGACCGGGTGCGAAACGCCGGTGCAGTATTTCTTGGGCGGCTGACACCGGAAGCAATCGGCGACTACGTTGCCGGCCCCAACCACGTCTTGCCGACGGCCGGAAGCGCCCGGTTTTCGTCGGGGCTTAGCGTTTTCGACTTCCTAAAGCGGAGTACTTTGATCGGTTGCGGCAACGGGGGGCTTTCGGCCATTGGACCGGCGGCCGTCGCACTCGCCGAAGCGGAAGGGTTGGACGCCCATGCCCGCTCGGTCGCCATCCGCCTCAACCCCTCATCCGGGCATTGATCCGTTTTGGCCGAGGCCGATGACTCCTTCCATGAGCGTCATCGTATCGTCAATGTGTGCCTAGAAGAGCCCGAGCATATTCGCCTCAGCCCGCAAGTGGAACACGAGCGTCACGCGGCTCTGTTCGACTTGATTGAAGACAACCACTTCAAGCTTCACAACGGATCGGAAGGCCCCTATGTCCTTCATCTGGGCATGGAGGGAGAGCGTCTGAGTTTGGATGTTCGCGATGTTTTGGATCAGCCCCTCGATCACTTGACGATTCCCCTGCGCGCTCTGCGTCGTATTATCAAGGATTACTTCCTGGTCTTGGATAGTTACTTCAAGTCCATCAAGACCGCTGCCCCAAGCCGCATCGAGGCCATCGACATGGGGCGGCGGGGCCTGCACGACGACGGTGCCGAACTGCTGCGGTCGAGGTTCGCGGATCGGGTGGACATGGACAAGAATACAGCGCGGCGGTTGTTCACCTTGATTTGTGTTCTTCACATTCGGAAATAGCATCCGCATGCCCGACCTGCCCTCGGCCGTTCTGTTCGCGTGTACAAGCAACGCCATTCGTTCGCCGATGGCCGAAGGCATACTCAAGCATTTGCTTGGCCGCCGCGTCTTCATCGACTCGGTGGGTGTGCGCGAGGGGCAACTCGATCTTTTTGCGGTCGCGGTCTTGGAGGAGATTGGTATCGATATCACCCGGCATCGGCCGAAGACTTTCGACGACCTGGATGATGAATCATTTGACGAGATTATCTCGCTGTCGCCGGAAGCCCATCACCGGGCAGTCGAGATGACGCGGGTCATGGCCTGCGAAACGGTATTCTGGAATACATTCGACCCCAGTATCGTCGAGGGTAGCCGGGAAGCGAGGTTAACGGCCTTTCGCCAGGTCCGCGATCATCTGTTCAGACAAATTCAAACGCGTTTCTGTCTCGCCCCAATGGGCGACCTTTAGAGTGTGGGGTTTCCGTCGAAGACGCCGTGTAGGGGATCACGCGTACCCGATGGCGTAATGGAAAGAACTTGACCGAATGGGCTTTGGCGCGCATGAAAGGGGCCGACCATTGGAGCAAATTGCGTTCAGGCCAAATCAACTGAACGGAGGGGATTGCTCTGAATACCAATGATCCGGGGCACGACCGAGCGATCATGTCGGTTAAGTCTGATCGCGCCGCGCTCTTTAATCCAGAGGGAGAAATGACGAAAGAAGACATAATTGAGTTCACCGGGGTTGTGACCGAGCTTCTGCCGAACGCCATGTTTCGTGTAAAGCTCGAGAACGACCACGAGGTTCTGGCCCACACCGCGGGACGCATGCGGAAAAACCGCATCAGAGTGTTGGCTGGCGATCGGGTGAACGTTGAAATGACTCCCTACGACCTGTCGAAAGGTCGGATCACGTTCCGGTACAAATAACCGTGTTCGGCATCGTGCCGATTCGACGCTAGTTCCTTTGTCCGTCGGTCCCAACGAAACCGTATCTACGCGTTTGATCCTCGCCTCCGCGTCGCCGCGGCGGCTGAAGCTTCTGCGTCAAATCGGGATCGTCGTCGACGACGTCATCCCGGCCGAAATTGACGAAACCCCGGTTCGGAATGAATTGCCGCGAGCGACGGCTTTGCGGCTGTCCGAAGGGAAGGCGCGCGCCGTGGCGAGCCGACATGACACAGCCTATGTGATTGGCGCCGACACCATCGTGGGGTGCGGCCGTCGTATCCTCCCAAAGGCCGAGAAAGAAGACGAGGCGCGGCGTTTCCTGGCGCTCCTTTCGGGGCGGCGCCATCGCGTCTATGGCGGTGTCACATTGATCGCGCCCGGCGGCCGAATGGCCAGCCGGCTGGTGCAGACGGTGGTCGCCTTCAAGCGCCTGAATTCTGCCGAAATCGAAGGGTACCTCGCTTCCGGTGAATGGCGGGACAAGGCGGGCGCCTACGCCATCCAAGGGCTGGCGGCGACGTTCGTGCGTTGGATCAGCGGCTCTTATTCCAATGTGGTCGGTTTGCCGCTGTTCGAGACCGCGGCGCTTCTGAGCAGCCATGGGTTCGCGTGGCGCACCGATGGGATGGCCCAAATTCAATACGCCGATGGGGATCGATGACCATCGACGAAATCGTCGTCAATGTGTCACCCGGCGAAATCCGCGCCGGTTTTTTGGCGAGCGGTGACCTCATCAGGTTGGTTGTCGATCGTGGTGGCCAGAATTTGCGCGTCGGCGATATCGCCGTCGGGCGCGTGACCAAGGTATTGCCCGCGATCGATGCCGCATTCGTCAACATCGGCGAGTCGCGGGCCGGTTTTCTCGGCTTGGCGGAGGTGAGACCCGTTGATCGAAGCGGTGGTCGGATCGGCGATTTCATCGGCGAGGGCGATCGCGTGCTCGTTCAGGTCATACGGGAGGCGGAGGGTGAAAAGGGGCCGAAATTGACCGCACGGCCGTCGCTGCTTGGCTTTTGCACGGTCTTCCTCCCCCATGAATCCGGATGCAGGATGTCCCGGCGCTTCAAAAAGCTCATCGATGCAGACCGTGAAAACGCGCTGCGGAGCGCATTGCCCACCGACACCGGCGGCTGGATCGTTCGGAGTGCCGCGACAGAAGCGGACGTGCAGGCGGTGACCCGCGAGGCGGATGAACTTGTTTCACAATGGCAGGACATCAAGGACCGGGAGGCAAGCGCAAAACCGCCGGCTATTCTGCATCGAGCACCCGAGCCCGCGACGAAGGCGATCATCGATTTTGCCGGATCGGCTCTCACGCGTCTCGTGGTCGACGACGCAAAGATGGCAGCGGTATTGCGCGCGCAGCTTCCCGTTCTCGCCGATCGAATTGTCATGCACAATGGACCGGCGCCGCTATTCCTGGCGCGCGGTATCGAGGATCGGGTCGATGCCCTGATCGTTCCCGAAGTGGCGTTACCGGGCGGTGGGCGCATCACCATATCCGAAACGCAAGCATTGGTGGCGATCGATGTGGATGTCGGTGCGGCGGATCACGGCAACCGCGAGCGCACGGCGCTTGCCGTGAACATGGAGGCGGCCGAAATTCTCTCGCGTCAGGTGATACTTCGTGACCTGGCCGGTCATGTCGTGATTGATTTTGTCCCCATGCGGAACCGCGACAACGGCGACAAAGTGCTGTCGACCCTGCGACGCGCCTTCAAGGCGGACGGCCGCCCGGTTCAGATTGCCGGGTTCACCCGGCTGGGAATGGTGGAATTGACACGCCAGCGCCTCGGACCCTCACTGACCCGACGGCTCACCGAACCTTGTCCCACGTGTCACGGCGGAAGAGTGAAATCATCGGCAACGTTGGCTCTGGACGCCTTGCGCACCGTTCTCGCCGAGGATCGCGCCCAACCGGGAACGTGGTGGACTTTGCGAGCGCCGGGCGCTGTCATCGCGGCATTGCGGGACCGGCTTACGCCGGCCCTGTTGGAAACCGAAACGCGATTGGGACGGCGCTTGCGCTTGGTCGCCGATGCGACGATGGCACTGGACCGCTACGCCGTTGCGCCCGATTTGAATAAGGAGGACGGGGGAACATGACCAAATTGGAAGCCGACGGCGCCAAGGTAGCGTACATCGGAAAACGCCGTTGTCCGGTCTGCGGCAATTCAATGGTATCGCGCTGGCGACCGTTTTGCTCCAAACGATGCGCCGATGTGGACCTCGGCCACTGGCTCAAGGAAACGTATCGGATACCTGTCGAGGAGGAGGATGGCTCGATCCCCGACGAATTCAGCGACGACGAGCGCTGATGAAAAGCGATGTGTTGGCGGGATCCATGAAATCAGGCCACTCGAGCTGATCGCAATTTGCTCTCGGCGACCGGTACGCTATGGTGCTGCCGCATCCAGCAAAGAAATAAGGAGCGAAGTGTGGGACGGGGAAATCGGGCGCGGACCTGGACTTGGCGTAGGGTTCGGGCGGCTGCATGCGCGGCAACGATCGTAATCGCTGCGGGGTTCGCGACGGCCAAAAGTGCCGGCGCCGACGATATCGTGGGTGACATGCGGATCTATACCGCGAAGCATGAAGACACGTTGCTCGACATCGCGCGCGATCATCAACTCGGCCTGATCGAGCTAATGGCGGCAAATCCCGGCGTCGATCCCTGGTTGCCGGGCGAAGGTACGCGCATAATCCTGCCGACGGCACATGTTTTGCCGGACGTGCCGCGCAAGGGCATCGTCATCAACCTCGCCGAGCTGCGCCTATACTATTTCGGCAAGGGCAATGAACCCGTAGTGACGCTGCCGATCGGTGTCGGCCGTGAGGGCTTCACGACGCCGGTTGGGACCACCAGCGTTATCAAAAAAGTGAAAGGCCCGACATGGTATCCGACGGCTTCGACGCGCGCCGATGATCCGCAGCTGCCGTCTGCGGTACCGGCGGGACCGGACAACCCGCTCGGCGCCTACGCCTTGTACCTCGGCTGGCCCGCCTATCTAATTCACGGCACGGCGGAGGGCGCCAAGGAGTGGGGCATTGGCCGCCGCGTCAGCAGGGGGTGCATTCGCATGTACCCGGAAGCGATCGAATGGTTG
>JAHCKI010000369.1 GCA_026125865.1 Rhodospirillales bacterium | reverse complement strand
AATGTCCACCGGGACATTCTTGCCCGCAATGCCCAATCGAACTCCCTTTCATTCCGCGGCAATCGATAATTCAGCGGTCTAAACGGCGCCGGCTGAAAACGCAATCATCCACCGCCGCGGCTGGCGTTCGCGCCGTGAACGCTCCCCTTGACAACATAACGTTGACTGCGCAGTTTTGGCCGCTTAGCAGCCACCGGCGTTTTTCGTCGCCCGGAGTCCGTCTATCCCTACCGATCCGGCCGAGCGTTCATTCACCCGGTACGGCGGTAGCGTGCGCAATCGACCGGCGACTATAGGTCCGGGGCTTTTTTTCCATTTGCCGAACAGGTTCTTCGTGTCATCATTCATTCCCTTGTCGGTACCCGATCTTAGCGGCAACGAGGCGGCATCCGTCGCGGCGTGTGTGCGCGACACCTGGGTATCCTCGGCCGGCCCCGCCGTTACCGCCTTCGAGTCGCGGGTTGCGGCGCTTTGCGGCCGAAGCCATGGCGTGGCGACGTCCAGCGGCACGACGGCGCTGCATCTGGCGCTGATCGTGGCCGGTGTCGGGCCCGGCGACCACGTCATCATCCCGGACTGGACATTCGCGGCGACCGCCAACGCTGTCATCCATGCCGGTGCCATTCCCTACTTCGTTGATATCACCTCGGAAAGCTGGACCATCGATGCCGGTTCGGTGGAACAAGCCCTGGCGCAGTTTCGGGGCGGCCGGATTGCCGCCATTGTCACCGTGCACGCCCTTGGCCACCCGGCCCATATGGAGCGCTTGACCGCTGTCGGCACCCGTTTCGGTGTGCCGGTGATCGAGGATGCGGCCGGCGCCATCGGCGCTCGCTATCACAATCACCCCGTTGGTGGTATTGGCGACGCCGCCATCTTCAGCTTCAATGGCAACAAAGTCTTGACCGCCGGTGGTGGCGGCATGATGGTCACCGACAACGAAGCCTGGGCAGCGCGGGCGCGGTCATTGTCCACCCAGGCGCGCGATGGCGTACGCTATCGCTACAGGGAGGCGGGGTTCAACTGTCGTATGCCGAATATCAATGCCGCACTGGGTCTGTCGCAGTTCGACCACCTCGACGATATGCTGAAGGCAAAGCGGCGCATTGCCGACACCTACGACGACGCCTTGAGGGATCGTGCGGATCTCCAATCGATGCCGCGATGTCCTTGGGCGCAAAGCAACAACTGGTTATATTCGGTCTTGTGCGCGTCGCGCGACGATGCGGACGGATTGGTAAATTGCCTGCAAGGCGATGGTATCGAGGCACGAGTGTTTTGGGAAACCCTCTCGGATCAGACGCCCTACTCGGCGTTTCCGCGATCGCTTACCGGCGTCGCCGCCGCGATCTCCGGTCGGGTTGTTTCGTTGCCGTCGTCAAGCTCGCTCGGCGAAGCCGATCAGTCGCGCGTTCTCGCCGCGTTGGCCCAATGGCGGGGTAATCCTGTGATGAGGTTCCAATGACGTTGCTCCTGGTCGGCGCCGGCGGACACGCCAAAGCCATTGTCGAAGCCCTGAGCGCCGATAAGCGATGGATTGATGCGTTTGTCGACCCACGGGACAATACCTGGCTGCCGTGTCAGCAGATTTCGACGGACGAGGAGGCATGGTCACTGGAGCCGGGAGAGTTCGTGCTTGGTGTCGGGGGTGACTCGCTCGAGGACCTCGCGCGGCGCTTTGACCTTTTTCAAGCGTATCAGGACCGCGACTGGGAGGCGCCGGCAGTGGTGCATTCCACGGCGCACGTCAACAAGTTCTCCATACTTGGCGAAGGTACCATCGTGTTAACCGCCGCGGTCGTTCAGCCCGGCGCCCTCATCGGCGATGCCGTCATCATCAACACGGGCGCCATTGTCGAGCACGACTGCGTCGTCGGCAGCGGCAGCCACCTCGCCCCCCATGCGACACTGTTGGGCAACTGCCGGGTGGGTTCGGGCTGCATGATCGGCGCGGGCGCCGTCGTCTTGCCGGGCGCGGTCGTCCCCAACGAAACCTTGGTTCCGGCTCTGACGCGTTACCCCGCGACCCAATGACGCCATCGCCACGGCCGTTGCTGTTCATCGCCGAGGCAGGCGTCAACCACAACGGCGACCTTGGCCGCGCATTGGACATGGTGGCGGCGGCGGCCGAGGCGGGCGCCGACACCATCAAGTTTCAAGCCTTCCGCGCCGAGGAGATCGCCGGCGAAACGACCGCAGCGGCGCCCTACCAGAAAAGCAACACCGGGATCGACAACCAGTTAACCCTTCTCCGCTCTCTCGAACTGGACCTCGACGATTTCCAATGCCTTGCCGCCGCTTGCCGCGACGCGGGCATCGGTTTCCTGTGCACGCCGTTCGACGTGGGAATGGCGCGGGCATTGATCGCCATGGGAATGGATCGGATCAAGGTCCCCTCCGGCGAGCTGACCAATACCCCGGCGCTCAGGTATCTTGGAGGTCTCGGGCTTCCCATCCTGCTTTCAACCGGGATGGCGAGCATGGAAGA
>JAHCKI010000368.1 GCA_026125865.1 Rhodospirillales bacterium | reverse complement strand
ATGGCGCCGGGTGCGTCATAGGCGACGACGATGCTGTCATCATCGATACCGAGAAGACAGGCGATGGCCGAGAACCGTTCCGCCGACGGCAACATGTGGGGCAGGGTGGTGGATTCGTCCCGGATGCCGTCGATGTCGAAGAAGGCGGCCCCGGGAATGTGGCAATCGTGGAACTCTTCGCGCGGATCGCGGCCGGCGGCCGGCAAATGGAAGCTGCCGTCCAGAACGCGGACGCGCGGATTGTCGAGGTTTTCGGCCAGCCACTCGGTGGTCACCAGCGGACCGGGCAATACGGCGGTCATGATGTCGATTTTCCTAATCAAGCCATTCGGGGACGGGAAGTCCCTTGGCGCGCAAAAACACCGGATTGAACATTTTACCTTGATAGCGGGTTCCATGGTCGCAGAGAACGGTGACGATGGTGTGCCCCGGTCCCAGGTCCTTGGCCAAGCGGATGGCTCCCGCGACGTTGACGCCACTGGACCCGCCGAGACACAGGCCCTCGTGCTTGAGCAGGTCGAACACCACGGCAAGGGCTTCAGCGTCGGTAATCCGATAGGCGCGATCGACCGGCGCGCCTTCCAGATTGGCGGTGATGCGGCCCTGGCCAATTCCCTCCGTGATCGAGTCGCCTTCCGCCTTCAGTTCGCCATGGGTGTAGTAGTTGTAAAGCGCCGCGCCCATGGGGTCGGCGAGGGCGATGACCACGCCGGGATTGCGTTCCTTCAAAGCCATGCCGACGCCGGCCAGTGTTCCGCCGGTTCCGACGGCGCAAATGAAGGCATCCACCGTTCCGTCGGTCTGGCGCCAGATCTCCGGTCCCGTTGTTTCCCGATGGCTTTGGCGGTTGGCGACATTGTCGAACTGATTGGCCCAGACGGCGCCGCGCGGTTCGGTCCTGGCCAGCTCTTCGGCGAGGCGCCCGGAAAATTTCACGTAGTTGTTGGGATCGCGGTAGGGCACGGCCGCCACTTCCCGAAGGTCGGCGCCGCACAGCCGCAGCATGTCCATTTTCTCTTGGCTCTGGGTTTCGGGAATGACGATGACGGTGCGGTACCCGAGAGCATTGCCGACGAGCGCGAGACCGATGCCGGTGTTGCCGGCCGTGCCCTCGACGATGACGCCGCCGGGCTTGAGGAGGCCGCGCGCTTCGGCGTCGCGAATGATGAACAACGCCGCCCGGTCCTTGACCGACCCGCCGGGATTGAGAAATTCCGCCTTGCCGAGGATCTCGCATCCGGTTTCCTCAGACGCGCGCCGCAACCGGATCAGCGGCGTATCGCCGATGGCATCAAGAAACCCGCTGCGTATGTCCATGGTGCCGTCTTTCGTTTCCGGGGGCGCGACTGTCGAAACCGGAAAACCTTACCGGCGGTCCAAGTTGCTATCAAGTCGCAGCTCGGTTGTTTATGGGAACGCCCGCCACAAACCAGGAATGAATCGGGCGTCTAGCTCCACATCCCCGCAAGCGCGCGTGGTTGGCGCGGAACCAGTAGAGGCTGGCGGCGGTAGATCGAGCATCTTGACCGCAACCGTTGCTTCGCCCGAAATAGACGTGAGGCATGAAGAGGAGGCATTCCGTTGACGCTGGCGCAATCGCGAATACGGTGCAAGAGTTTCCATGGGGAGAGAAAGCGGCGGACCGCGTTTTCGGCATGTGCGCCGGACATCGGCTTTCGTGCCTTTTCCCCGGCAATTCCGAATGCCGTCCACGGATCTGACGTTGCGGACGGCGACGTTGTTCCGGGCCGTGGCCGGCAAGATGGCGCTGCTAGCCGAGGAATTTCGCGAGCGGCAAGCCGAGGCCGCGAAGCTCGATGCGGGCCATTGCGGCCAACCTGAAGGAGTTCGGCCATGACGCTTGAAGTGCGACTGCGGAACCGGCGCGACGAGATCCTGCGCCTTGCCGCCGAACACGGAGCGTTCAACGTCCGTGTTTTCGGCTCGGTTGCCCGAGGCGAGGCCGACGAGACGAGCGACATCGACTTCCTCGTCGCCATGGAACCACGTCGCTCGCTGTTCGATCTCGGTGGGCTTCAGTACGATCTGCAAGCGCTGCTCGGCTGCCCGGTGGATGTGGTCACCGAACGCGGCCTGAAGGCGCGCATCCGCGATCGCGTGATCAAGGAGGCCGTGCCGCTGTGAGAGACCCGCGCGAGCGCCTGCACGATGTCCTGGAGGCGATCGACGCCATCGGGCGCTATCGCGACCGTGACAGGGCAGCCTTCGATCGGGACGAACTGCTGCAATCCTGGTATTTGCGTCACCTGCAGATCATCGGCGAAGCGGCCCGCGCATTGCCGGACGAGGTACGCGGCATGGCTCCCGACATTCCCTGGCCGAAGATCATCGGCATGCGCAATATTCTCGTCCACGGCTACTTCGCGATCGACGCCGATATCGTCTGGGAGGCGGCAACCCGCGACGTCCCGGCGATGAAGCCGAAGGTCGAGCACTTGCTGTCGGCGCTGGGAGACACCAGCGCATGATTGGCGG
>JAHCKI010000367.1 GCA_026125865.1 Rhodospirillales bacterium | reverse complement strand
AGGACCTGCTCCAGCTTGGTGATCCGTTGACGCAGGGCCTCGTTGCGCGCCTGCTGCTCCGCAAGCTGTTGTTCCAGCGACGCCTTTTCCGCGGCGACCGGATCGGACGCGGACCCAGCCGGCGGGTTCGCGGTCTGCGCCAAGGCGGCCCCCGTCACCACCGCAACCGCCAAGCTGACCAACGCCAAATACCGAACCATTGCTCGACCCTTACAGTTTGTCATAGCGCCCCTCGCCCCATCCATGGGATCGATTATCCATGGCTTCCAGGCCAATGGCAATCGTGATGACCTTGGAGGCGAACTCTGCCGTCTTTGCGAGCCGGCGCAGCCGGCGTGGCAATCCATCGGCGAAGATTTGCCGAACTGTTTTTTACTCGGGCACGGTTTTGTGGATCGCCGCAGCGCTGGCGCGCTTCGCGATGACGAGGAAGGGAATGGCGACGTCGCCGTGCGAGCCCGGACGGTCGGGTGCATCAGTCCTCATTGCGTTTCGGCGCTGGCTTCTTCCCAGGCTTCCTGCAGGTTTATCCAAGTGTCTTCGGCTTGCTGCAGGTGTTTTTCCGTTTGTCCCAGCCGCTTCTTGAGTTCGACCAGGCGGTCGCTGTCGCCTTGGTAGAGCGCGGGGTCGGCCATGGCCTCTGTCAGTTTTGATTTCTCCCGTTCGAACCGGTGAACAGCGCTCTCCGCTTCCTTAAGCTGTTTCTGCAAGGGCGCAAGCGCTTGTCGTCGTTCGGCGGCTTGCCGACGCTGTTCCTTGCGGTCGCCGCCCTTATCCGCATCCGGTGACCGTTTGTTTTTTGTGTCGTTGGCACCGTTGCCGCCACCGCGGGTTCGCGCCAACAACAGGGCGCGATAGTCCTCCATGTCGCCGTCGAACACTCTAACTCGGCCACCATCCACCAGCCAGAAGCGATCGGCGATGAGCGACAACACATGGGGGTCATGGCTGACGATGACGACGGCCCCCGGGAACGAATTGATCGCTTGAACCAGCGCTTGGCGCGAGTCCACGTCCAGGTGGTTGGTCGGCTCGTCGAGGAGAAGGATATGGGGCCGATCGCTAGACATCAAAGCGAACAAGAGACGCGCCTTTTCCCCGCCGGACAGGTTGGCGATCTTGGTGTCGGCGCGCTGCTGTGAGAAGCCGAAGCGGCCGAGTTGGCTCCTCAATTGCACGTCAAGGTCGCGGGGGCGCCGGCGTCCCAACTCGATGACCGGTGTCGCGTCCAGATCCAGTTCCTCGGCCTGGTGCTGGGCGAAGTAACCGATCCGCAGCTTGCGGGACTTGGTCACCTGCCCGGCCATTTGCGTCAGACGCCCGGCCAGCAATTTGATGAATGTGGATTTGCCATTACCATTGGCCCCCAGCAAGGCGATCCGATCGTCCGGATCGAGGCGCAGGGACAACCCCTGCAGCACCGCCTTGCCGTTGTAGCCGGCGGCGGCGCCTTCGAGGCTGTAGAGCGGCGGCGGCAACGGATCGGGCTCCGGAAAATCGAACGTGATGCCGTCGTCGCCGCGGTCCTCGGGGATCGGCTCCATGCGCGCCAGCATCTTGAGGCGGGACTGGGCCTGCCGCGCCTTGCTCGCCTTGTAGCGGAAACGCGTGACGAAGGCCTGAATATGGGCGCGTTGTGCCTCCTGCCGCTCCCGCAGCTTCTCGTTGAGCTGCAAACGCATGGCCCGCGTTCGCTCGAAGCTGTCGTAGTCGCCGCCGTAGAGCGTGAGTTTACCATTCTCCAAATGCAGAATGGCCTCCGCCACCCGGTTCAAGAGGCCGCGGTCATGGCTGACCAGCAACACGGTCCCCGGATAGCGGCGCAGATAATCCTCCAACCAGAGTGTTGCCTCCAGATCCAGATGGTTGGTCGGTTCATCCAACAGCAACAGGTCAGGTTCACTGAAAAGCAAGGCCGCCAACGCCACACGCATGCGCAGACCACCGGACAGTTCGGCGCAGGGCCGTTGCTGCCGATCCTCAGAGAAGCCGAGACCGGCGAGGATGCGGGCGGCCCGCGCTTCGGCGGTGTGGGCGTCCTTATCTCCGAGGCGGATATGAATCTCCGCGATGCGGTGAGGGTCGGTGGCCGTTTCGGCTTCCGCGTTGAGCCGGACCAACTCCGGATCGGCGGCCAGCACCGTGTCGATGAGGTTATCCGCGCCGCCGGGCGCTTCCTGGCTGGTCATTCCCACCCGCCAGAGAGACGGCACATCGATACCCCCGCCGTCAGGGTCCAGGGCGCCGGCGATGAGACGCAACAAAGTGGTTTTCCCCGTGCCATTGCGCCCGACCAGACCGACCCGGCGGCCGGCGGCAAGGGAAGCATCGGCCGCGTCGAGCAGGCGCCGCCCGCCGATACGGTATGTGAGATCGGAAATACGAAGCATGGGCGGGGTTTAAGCTCTCAACTCAGTCACTGATACCAACGGTCGGAAATATTGACCTGTTGTGATCGTGTTTGCGGGGCGGGGGGGGCGGGGGGGGGGGGGGGGGGTGG
>JAHCKI010000366.1 GCA_026125865.1 Rhodospirillales bacterium | reverse complement strand
TCCGCGCGGGATCGCATGCTTCCCGGATCGGAGCCATGGTCCGGTTCGGTCAGGCCGAAGCAGCCAACCAAGTCACCACGGGCCAATGGCGGCAAGTATTTCTGCCGAAGCTCTTCGGTCCCGTAGGTGTAAATGGGGTGCATCACCAGCGAGGATTGAACGCTCATTGCCGATCGATACCCAGAATCGACCCGCTCGATCTCCCGCGCGGCGAGTCCGTAGGACACGTGATTGACCCCGGCCCCGCCGTAAGCTTCGGGGATTGTCGGTCCGAGCAGGCCCAGGTCCCCCATTTCGGTCATGATCTCGATATGAAAGTGCTCTTTCCGGTTGGCCATGAGCACCCGTGGCATGAGGCGCTCCTGTGCATAGTCGCGGGCCGTTTCGCGGATGAGGCGTTCCTCTTCGCTCAACTGGTCGTCCAAATAAAACGGATCGTCCCACTGAAACGCTGCTGCTTCTTTTTCCCGAGGGGATATTCCTGGCATCAAATCCCTCCATCTGAACCGTTCGGTTTATATGGCCGTCACGGACAGCCTATGTGTCTGCGGACTATTCCAGCAACGCAACCGACTTGAAAGCACAATACCAACGGCCGGAAATATTGACTGGTTGTGATCGTGTTAGCTGCTCTCTGTCTTGGTGGTCGAGGCTTCGGTGGCGGTGGCGGACATCGAGAGCCAGCGTCCGATACGCAGCGCCAGGACGACGACGACCGCCATCACGATGGCGCCGCCGAAGAACGGCCAGTCCTTGCCAAGAAAGTAGAACAACGCCCCCGCCCAAGTGGGACCGAGGACGCGTGCCAAGGTCGTGGCCGAACGACTGACGCCCATGGTACCGCCCTGGTTGTCGATGCCGACCTGGAGCGAGGTCAGGCTCACCAGGGTGGGCGAAATGAGGCTGAAACCGCAGGCAACGATGAACATCGCCATGACCAGCAGCGGCAGATCCCGGGAGAACGGAATCAACAGGATTCCCAGCGTCAACGTGGCTGCCCCAAGAAGGATGAGGCGCGGTTCCCCAAACCGTTTGGCAAGCCGCCCGACCAGTCCCCCCTGGATGGCGGCAGTGATCACACCGATGAACGCGAAAATATAGCCGTTCTGCTCCGGCCCCCAGCCGAACTGGCGGCGTGACCACATGGCGAACGTCGTTTCCATCCCGGAAAACACGAAATGGGCAAGAAACGACAGGCCGATCAGAACAAGCACGGCCGGCTGCGTCAACGACTGCCGGAACTGACGCCAGCGGCTCTGGGGCGGCATGGCGCGGAGCCGCTCCCGGACTTCCGGCGATATGGTCTCCTTCAGCGCCAGGAACGTCATGGCCAAGGCGATGCAAGAGAGCGTAGCGGCGACCAACGCTGGTGTCCGGTAGTCGGCGTTGGCGGGATCGTCACCGGCGAGCATGCCGCCGATCGCCGGTCCGAAGATGAAGCCGAGACCGAACGCCGCGCCGATCAGGCCCATCCCGCGGGCGCGATTGCCGGGTTCCGTCAAATCGGCGGCACAGGCGAAGGCGACGGCGATGTTTCCTGCCATGGCGCCGGCAAAGGCGCGCGCGGCAAACAGCATCCACAAGTGTTCGGCGAAGGCTAGCCAGACGTAAGCGACGGCGATTCCGGCAAGGCTGATCATCAACACCGGCTTGCGCCCGACACGATCGCTCAACCGCCCCCAGAACGGCGCTGAGAGGAACTGCGCGGCGGAGTAACTGGCCATCAGCAACCCGACCTCGGCCGGCGTCGCTTGGAAGTATTCGCCGTAAAACGGCAGCAGCGGAATGACCAGGCCGAAACCGACAAGGTCGACGAAGATGATCAGGAACAGAGTAAGCATTCCGCGGCCCCGCCATGTCTTCGGGGAGTCTGCGAACACCCCTCCTCAACGGAGTACTAGAACAAATTCCACCCAATTGGAATGCACTCGACGGACGCATTTCCTTAGCGAACCTAATGCAATAACCGGATCGATTTGGTTCGCTATTCGTCGAACCGTATCCCAAGCAATTTTCCAACGGATTCGGCGCAGCTTATATCGAATGCTCTTTGGAGACCCTGGCCATGCTCCCGATGGCAAGCCTCAACTCAGCAATCGTTATTGCCGACTTAATCGAAGCCATCTATCGTTTTTTGCATGACTTAACAGGAACTTCGGTGCCTGGTTGCCTTTGCTAAGTACGAACATTTCGATCGCGCCGCCGAGGCCCGCCATATCAGTCTGAGGTGGCCTCGGTTGTTTGGACAGCGGATCGGCCATGTTAAGTTGGATTCCCTCCAATCTCGATGCCCTCCGCCACACGTAGGGCGTGTGCCTGAGTAGCGAATGGTATCACCCCGTTTTCCCCTGTTGAATCCAAAAACGGCTGTTGTTGAGCCTGTGGAGATGTGGGCAAGCTGGCAGGCTTGTCCATCATATCCGCAGGCCGCGTCCGGCCGCCGAAACCCTCGCTGAAAATCTCTGCGGGCGTCCGGTAATCGAGGGCCTGGTGAGGCCGTTCAAG
>JAHCKI010000365.1 GCA_026125865.1 Rhodospirillales bacterium | reverse complement strand
AACGCAACCGTGGGATCGGTTCAATACGATCCCACGGTGTCACTCCGGAACAGACCCTGATATCGACGGTCGGAGATATTACGGCACGATTGTGGTTAGTGACGCGAAGCGCGGCCGGAACAGGGTGAAACGATAGAGGGTTGTCGCTTCGAGAACCTTGTTGGTGAACAGGGGCTCGTAGTCGAAGAACGTTTCACAGACGACGATGCTGTCTCCGTTGGGAACGGTAAACCCGGCGGGCAGTGTCGGGTTCTGGCCCTCGAGGCCAAATTCGCTGTTGCCTGTTCCGCCGCCATAGGTGCGCTGCCAGTTGATGACCGGTGCATTGCCGCCCGTGGCGCTGATGTTGGAGACGATGACCTGTCCGTTTGCCAACACATCGAACGGTTCCATCACGGTCGCGGACGCCTCCATCATATTGACAATGCCCGGCTCGCTGACGAACTGGGCGCGGGCGACCAAATCGGCGACTGTCGCCGATGTCCGTTCGACTTTCTGGTTGATCACCACATACCGCGAAAACTCGATGGTAGTGATCAAGAGACCGATCATGACCGGAGTCGCCAAGGCCAACTCCAAGGCCATGTTACCGCGACGGTTTCGGCGAAGGCGCTGAAGAAAACGTCTCATCAATTCGTTTCCTCCCACGGTTCGTTGCGAACGACGACACTAGCCGACAGTTTGAATTTGCCGTCCTCGTCGCCCATGACGGACGAGATCATCGGGGTCATCAGCTTCCAGTCGTACTCGATTTGATAGACGACCACCTCGCCGGAACCGCCGGCGCCTTGTTTGCCAACGTCCTCGTCCCAGGCGCCGTTGTCGTTCTCGTCATCAAAGGTTTCACCCAGGTCGTACTGGCCGTTGCCGTTGCCGTCGACGAAGTCCTCACTGCGGCCGATGTCATCGAAAGACGGATAGCTCAGAATGCTGATCTTGGCATCCTCGATATCGACCAGACCGATGGAGCGATCTTCGATGATTTCCATGATCCGCTCAATGCGGTCGTCGCTGCCTTCATCTTGACCAGTAATACCGAAACGAGCAGCATCGCGCATTCCCGACTCAAGCAAGACATTGACGAAAAGCACGGTACCAAGCTCAACGACACCGCAAGTGAGCAGGAAAGCCAGGGGCGCAGCGAAGGCGAACTCAACCGCTTGGGCGCCGCGCTCATCACCGCGAAGAGAAAAACATCTTCGAATTCGCTGGATCATGATGTTAACGCTCACACATACTGCGGTTTCTTTGAAAACCCCTACCCTTCTTGATACCAATACGTGCAGGAATAATCAATATAATATTTACCAGGTAAATTTATCAACAATACATACAGTTTTTAACTGATAAATTCATTAAACTTTTACGGATATTTCTTTCCTTGCCGCATCATCCCGCTTTACCATCGGAAGGGGCAAGCAAGTCCGCCCGAATGGCGTCCAGCTGATACTGTATGGTGTCGATGCGTTCCAACAGCGCGCGGCGCGTATCCGCCGTCATGCTCACAAGATCGCCGCGATCGATCGCTTTTCCACCCGTTTCGGTATCGAGGAAGCGAACGCCCATCTGCGTATTGGTTCGCCACACGACGGCACACTCGCGAAATACACGCTCCCCGCCGCTGACCGAGAACGTGCCGGGGATTTCAACACCATACGGAATCTCGAGACGCGCCCCGGTTTGGGAGATGTCGGCGATGGTGCATTCAATGACGGAACACATGTTGTTCATGGCGATCTGACCGGCTTTCAGGGTCTTGCGACGCTTGTCGATGCGTCGCTCGCTCGCCTTGATCGAATTGTGGACAGCCATGAGTCAACCCCATCACTCGCAATAGGTGCAATATCACATTGCCACACTTTATACGTGTAGTCAAATCAAACCCCATCGTTCCGGACAAAATTTCACTCGGAACGGCCGGCTCGGTTAACCAAATTTGGCGAGGAAGCGGACGATCCCGCGGGTGCGGTCGCTGAATAGCTTGGGGGTGTAAAAGGAACCTGCCGCGCGCTTGTTGATTTCGCCCAAGGTGGGATAAGGCGCGATCATCTGGGCCACGGCGCCGATCTTTACGCGCTGGCTCATGGCCAGCACCCAGGTATGGATCAACTCACCGGCGGCGGCGCCGACGATACCGGCACCAAGGATGTGGCCCTTGGGGGTGACGATGACCTTGACCAAGCCATCGGTCAGCCGCTCCGCCTGGGCGCGATCGTTGTCGTGATAGGGCCATTTCAGCACGCGCAAGTCCGAATGGTGCCGACGCGCCAGCGCCTCCGTCATGCCGACCTGGGCCAGTTCCGGCGCCGTATAGGTCACCCACGGAACGCAGCGCATGTCCGCCTTGGCCGGCAATCGGAACAAGGCGTTCTTGATGACCACACCGGCGTGATAGCCGGCCACGTGGGTGAACTGATAACTGCCGGCGACATCGCCGATGGCGTACACCCGGCGATTGCCCGTTCTGAGCCGCGCATCCACATAGATGCCCTTGGGTGAATAGGCGATGCCGGCTTGTTTCAAGTCCAGATCATTCACATTGGGCCGCCGCCCGG
>JAHCKI010000364.1 GCA_026125865.1 Rhodospirillales bacterium | reverse complement strand
CCCCGCAGAAGCGGCCGTCGAGGAGACGTTCGTCAACCGCAATCCCGTGTCAACGCTGAAGTTAGGGCAGGCGCGCGGCATAGCGTTGTTGGTGCCGGCTCAGGCTGGTATCCCGGTTACCGAGTACTTGCCCAATCTGGTCAAGAAAACCGTGGTCGGAACGGGTCATGCCGCCAAGGAGCAGGTGCAGATGATGGTGCGTGTCCTTCTGCCCGGCGTCGCCGCCGATGCCATGGCCGCGGACGCGGCCGACGCGTTGGCGGTTGCCATTTGTCATGCCCACCTTCGCCAGACGGCCGCGCGCATGGGGGTGACCGTGCGGTGATCGCGAAACTGACCGGCACGGTGGATTCCACCGGGGACGGCTGGGCCGTGATCGATGTCAACGGCGTCGGCTACCTGGTGGCGTGTTCGGCGAACACCTTGTCGCGCCTGGTGGTCGGCGAGGCCACGGCGCTGATGGTGGAAACCCATGTGCGCGAGGACGCCATTCAGCTTTTCGGATTCGTCGATCATGGCGAACGCGCGTGGTTTCGCATGCTGACCACGGTCCAGGGCGTCGGTGCCAAGGCGGCGCTCTCCGTCTTGAGCGTTCTGACGCCGGAGAACCTGGCCCTCGCCATCGCCGGCAGCGACAAGGGCGCGATCACCCGCGCCGCGGGCGTTGGTCCGAAGTTGGCGTTGCGGATCATCTCCGAACTGCGGGACAAGGTTGCAACCATCGGCGTCGGTTCCGGCGCGGATCGGCCCGGCGCCGGTGTGCTACCGGCGGTCGGCAGCGACGCCGATGATGCGGTGGCGGCGTTGATCAGCCTCGGTTTTCGGCCAGTCGATGCCATGGGGGCGGTCTCGCGCGCGGCTTCAAGGCTGGGCGCCGATGCCGGTGTCGAGGCGCTGATTCGTGACGGCCTCGCCCACTTGGCGCCGCCGGAGCAGGCGCCATGATCCCCGATCCGGGACAGACGAGCCCGGATGGTGCCACGGATGCGAATGCGGCCGATGACCGGTTCGTTACCGGCAGTCGCACGGAAAGCGATGGCGGTGAGGAAGGGCTCAGGCCCACGTCGCTGTCGGCGTTCGTGGGCCAGCGCAAGGTTTGCGAAAACCTGGCGGTGTTCGTCGCCGCCGCGCGCAACCGGGAGGAACCCCTGGATCATGTGCTTTTCCATGGTCCGCCGGGGTTAGGCAAGACGACCCTGGCGCAGATCGTCGCCCGCGAGCTCGGCGTCGGGTTTCGCGCAACCTCCGGCCCCGTGCTGGTCAAGCCGGGCGACCTCGCGGCCATCTTGACCAATTTGCAGCCCTGTGATGTACTTTTTATCGACGAAATCCACCGTTTGTCGCCGGTGGTGGAGGAACTTCTCTACCCCGCCATGGAGGATTTCCATCTGGATCTGGTGATCGGCGAGGGACCGGCGGCGCGGACGGTTCGCGTCGGTTTGCCGCCCTTTACCCTGGTTGGAGCGACCACGCGATCCGGCCTGATCACACGGCCGCTACGGGAATGCTTCGGCATTCCTCTCAGGCTGCAGTTCTACGAAGTGGATGAGCTTCGGCACATCGTCGCCCGTGGCGCGAGAGTGCTCGCCCTGTCCCTTACAGACGACGGCGCCAACGAAATCGCCCGGCGATCGCGGGGCACGCCGAGGGTGTCGGTTCGCCTGCTCCGGCGCGTTCGCGATTTCGCCGCCGTCGATGGCACCGACCCGGTGGACCGTGCAGCCGCCGGCGCCTCGCTGACTCGCCTTGAAATCGACGATCGCGGCCTCGACGCCATGGACCGCCGCTATCTGCAATTGATTGCCGAACATTTCAGCGGCGGACCGGTGGGCGTCGAAACCCTGGCCGCCGCCCTTTCGGAGCAGCGGGATACCATCGAAGAAGTCATCGAGCCCTATCTCATCCAACAGGGATTTCTGATGCGGACGCCGCGCGGACGCGTCCTCACCGAACAGGCCTATGGCCACTTGGGATTGCCGGTGAGAATTCCGCCGCGGCAATTGTCGTTGATGGTAGATGATGCCGACGATGAATAGTCTGCCGGAGACCAGGATATCCAAGCTTGACTGCGGTGTCATGCGCGCATATCTCCGTCAAATATTCGCGCTCTCTATTGTCGGCGGATTGTGCGGCAGAGCCATGATTTGGCGACAACATTATTCGCGCGACGGCAGCGCATCCGCAGTGAATTATCGCTCTTTGGTTGAATCGTTTAAAAACAATATCTTATGCGTATTTCTGCATACAAAAGAGTACTTTTCCATACATTTTTCGCGTGGAATCGGACACATTTCCAGATATTTCAAGGCGTTAAGCGGATTTTTCCTGTGTAAAACCGTGCCAATTCGTGCGCAAACGAGTCACGGTGTTGCAAAAATTCGTGGAATTGCCGCTCGTGATTTTCCCGCATGGGGTTCTCTTACGGAGCGGGTCGTTCAGCGGGTTGGCGGCGCGATTCGCGCCATATTCATTTGTGATATTGCATCCGAGACAGACGTAGGATCGAGAGCCTGACCGGAGTTTTAAGCAATGGTGTTTTTGTTTTTCCGATTCGTGTCTATTACGAAGA
>JAHCKI010000363.1 GCA_026125865.1 Rhodospirillales bacterium | reverse complement strand
ATGAGAACGAGAAAGAACGTCGCCGTGACGATGTTGAGAGCTGTTCGGGCCACATCCCCTGTGAGCAACTCGGCCAATCCATCGCTGAGATAGAGACGTCCGGCTACCTCGCCGGCATAGCGGGTCCCAAAATAAGAAACCGGTAGCTTCAGGATATGGGTGAAGAGTTCCCGGGCGCTGTCCACGGCGAGACGAGTTTCAGCTTGGGTCAGACTCCAGCGTTGCAACTCCGTCGTCGCAAATCGGATCAGCGCCGTCGCAATCATACCGACGATCAAAGGCGCCATCCAATCGCCGAAGCCGCGGACCATAATATGGTCAATGAACACACGTGACATCAGCGGAATAATGATTCCCGGAACAACCAGGGCCAGGCTTGCCAGGAAGACGAAGGCGATGCTCATCCTGAGGCCCGCGGTACGCGCGAACAGCGCTGCTCGAAGGCCCGGGCGATCATCTGATTTCACGAAGCCATCGGCCGGCTGAAATGTCAGGATGACGCCCGTGAACATCGCGTCGAAGGTGTCGAGATCAACTCGGCGGCGCCCCTGGGCCGGGTCATTGAGATAGACGTATTGGCGATCGTACCCTTCGATCACCAAGAAATGGCAGAAGTCGACGAAGGCAATGCTCGGCAGGGAAAGGTCCTTGAGGTTTTGCGGTTCGACTTTGAGGCCTTTCGCGGTCAGTCCGTAGCTGCGCGCGGCTTTCAGGATATTCGAGGCTTTCGAGCCGTCCCGGGAAACCCCGCAGCCGGCGCGCAATACCTCTAACGGCAGATGGCGGCCGTGATAGCCGAGGATCATGGCCAGGGACGCGGCGCCGCACTCGGCCGCCTCCAACTGCAACACCGTCGGCGTGCGCACCCGCCGACCACGTCCGCGGATGACCTCGCCGATGGTATTGCGCCCTTTAGCCATCGCGACGAACACCGAGCACGGCATCCAAGCCCGGGACAACCAGATTTGCGATCGGAAGCCGATCCACCAGGATCGCCGCTTCCAACAACGTTCCCGGATGCACCGTCGCGTTCGGTCCGCTCGAGGACGACCAAGCGAACCCGCTTGGTGTGGAATTGTCCTTGATGAACCGGATGCGCACCTCGAACGGGGCTGATCCGCCCGACATTTCTTTCACAAGCTGCTCGTTCCGAAGCACGCTCTGCATGCCTTCCGCGGTTGCCGGAACGGACGAAACGAACACCACCTCACCGCGGATGAAGCCGTATTCCTCGCGGCGGAATATGCTGGGCACGATTTCCGCGGCCATGCCTTCACGGATGCGCTTGCCATCCGCCGGCGTGACAAAGAGAACGCCGATGGCTTCGGTATCCTCTCCGCCGATGGGTTCGAGAGTGGCGATCGCGGTGCCGGCCGACACCATGTCGCCCTGATTGACCTTTACTTCAACCACCCGGCCGGCATGGGGACTTGTGACAACGCGTTCTTCGGCAAGCTGCTCCTTGCGGCGGATGAGTTGGCGATTGAGCCGATCCACCTTGAGTTGCTCATCCAGAAGCGCCAATTCCTGCCGGCTTTGGCGGTCAAGGGTACGGAGCGCCAATGAGTTTTCTTCGTCGGCGATCCGCGCCAAACGCTCTCTCGCATTGGCCAATTCAAGCTCGGTGTTGATCATCTTGGATTTGACGACGATCTTTCGCTCCAGAAGGTTCTCAACGTCCTTCATGCTTTGGGTCAGGAGTTTCTCCCGGCGCTCGATAAGCTTTCTGGTTTCGCCAATACCCTTGAGGCGCTCTTTTTCCGCCGCCGTTTCTCGACTGTTTTGGCCCTCGTAGAAAAGCGTCAAGCGGGCCAAGCGGGCTTCCGCGTCGGCCAGTTCGGCCTGCGTGTCACGGATTTCGCGCAAGGTCTCGGAACGCTGAAAGTTTGCCACCGCCATCTTGGAATGAACGATGTCGCCGCGCTTGAGCATCAATTGGTCGATACGGCCTGCCGCATCGGCGACAATTTCCCTCAATCCCCCTTGTTGAAGCACGATGCCCCGAGCCGACACCTTGACGGGGGCGGAGGAAAACAGAGCCCAAACCACACCACCGAACAGGGCCGCAACCAGCAAGGCGAGGGCGGACCAGCCGCGGGCGCTGACCAGCGTATGCGGCCGATCCAATTGCTCCGGTGAGGCAAGTCGATCAAGCGCCGCCTGCCGGTATATCTGTCGGCTCATGATGTCATCATCTCAAGAACGGATCCGTTTCTTGTGTGTCAGGGTCGGCGGCGAATACCTCCTGATCCTTGACACCGAAACAGTTCTGTACAGTGGGGAAGTCAGAATGGAAACAAGCCGGTTGGTTCTTATTTTGGTTCACGACTTTTACTCAAATCGGTAGCTGTACTGCATACTCTTTCTTATTGCGTTCTTATCGCGAGCAGGGGCTGAATACCTGATTGCGGTACTGCCTTCCCTGCCTATTTCGCGTTTTTCCTCTCAACATCGGATTGTGCCAGAAATTGTGCCGTCTTATCAACGATTTTTGCTACCCGTGGTTGTTTTGGGGTTCAGATTCGCTTGGGCGTGCCGTGAACGTCGGCTGCGAATCTGACGGGAACGCCATGTCTGCGGACAGTTTCGTTCAACCGGTCGACC
>JAHCKI010000362.1 GCA_026125865.1 Rhodospirillales bacterium | reverse complement strand
CAGGGTTTGGCGCTGATGACCGGCCTAATCGTCGGACAGGCGCTCAGTGCGATTCTGGCGCTGGGCGCCCATCGGGTGGAAATCCTGTCCGGCCGCTGGTCTCGGATCAGCGCCGATCGATTGTGGCGGTTCGGCTGGCCGACGTGCATCAAGACCGTCACCGCGTTCGTCGAGGCGTATCTCGACCGCCTGCTCCTCATTGCCCTGGTCGACGCGGCCGCAGCCGGCATCTACGGCGTCAGCTATGACCTCCTGTCGCGCAGCCTGACGCTGCTGACGGGCGCGGTCAGTATGGCGGGTATGCCGCTGGTCGTCCGCGCCATCTCGGAAGGCGGATTGCACGCGGCATACAAACGGCTGTCCAGCTATTTCACGCTATTGTTGGGCATCACCATGCCGGCGTCTTTCGGGCTTTTGCTGCTCAACAAGAACCTGTGCGTGGTGCTGGTGGGCGAAATGTACCGCGACGGCGTCATCATGGTCCTGCCTTTGGTCGCGTTGGCGACGGTCCTCCGCATGATCAGGGAATTTTACAGCGATTTCGCGTTTGAAGCGATACGGCAACCTAAAAAGCAACTACCGGTATACTATGCAACGGCGACCGCCAGCGTCGCTCTCAACCTGATCCTGATTCCCCTGTATGGCCTCAAAGGGGCGGCCATCGCGATGGTCGTTGCACAGTTGTTCGGTCTGGCGCTCTCATGGATTCTCATCCGGCGTTTGTTTCCCTTGCCGTTTCCGCGCCTGAACACGTTGAAGATCACGCTCGCCAGTGTCGCCATGAGCACCGCTCTGTGGCCGACACTCCCCCATGTGGGATGGCAGGTGCTGATCGGCCAGGTCGTTCTCGGCGCCGGGGTCTACATCTTGGCGCTGTATGTCCTTGACCTGAACGGCATGCGCCGGCGTTTCCGGTGGAATACCGTTCTTGACACCTTGTTTCCGGTTCCCGTGCCACACCCCCTGCCCAGTGAAACGGAGCCACCGGGAAACATCCTCTAAAATATTACAGAGATTGGTCGGGGAGACTGGATTCGAACCAGCGACCCTCTGCTCCCAAAGCAGATGCGCTACCAGGCTGCGCCACTCCCCGACGCGCGGAAAACTAGGGCGTTTCGCCTCGTCTGGCAATCCTGACAAACTTGCCGACAAACAGCACGAAACGGCATCGCGGCGCCGCCGTCAACACTTGTCAGGCTGCGATGTCAGGCTGCGACCGGCGCCGTGTTCGATTGACCTGATTCGGCGCCGTAGCCGGCGAGAATACCGAGCATCTCCGCGAATTCATCGCAGACCGTAAGACCCCAGCCGTCGAAACCGGTGGCCAGATATCCGTGGGAGAGACCTTTAGTCAGGCTCAAGGTGGTCGGACGTCGTCCCGAGACCGCGATTTCCAGCACATCGCTGCCGTTCGCGCCGTCCCGACGTAGCCAACGAGTCCACGAGGGGTTGCGTTCGAACCAACCAAGGAACGTCGCCATTTCCGCTGCTGTGAACTTGACCGATGACATGGAGGCCTCCTGAGCCGTGCTCTTTATAGAAGACGTCCCATCCCTGCCGCCGCGCCTTGCCGACGCTTTAACCTTATTGGGCATCCGAACCGAAAAGTCTTCATGCCGCAACGCAACATTCCGCCTATATGTAGACTTTCGCGGCTGCAAACGCAACGAAAAAGTTCCAATAACACTACCTATGATTGAAACAAGCCCTGATTCGCCGAGAACAAATCGGCGTTCCGGAACCTATCTGAGGAATCGCCCGCTCTTGGCGTAGACAATTCGATCGCCAACCCGGATTCCCTGTTCCCGTGTGGTGCCGGCGTTGATTTCCAAGACCGCCGCCACCGGTACCGGCGCCCGAATCACCTCAAGGGACTGCGGTTTTGTGTGCCTCGCGATGGCGACGATGCGGCCATCAGCCTCCAGGAACAGCATGTCGAGGGAGATGTAGGTGTCCTTCATCCACATCGCAACGGGCTGGGGCCTGTCGAACAGGAATAACATTCCGGCGTCGGCGTCGAGCGCATACCTGTGTTGCAATCCTTGCGAGCGTTGCGCCGGGGTCGCGGCGATCTCCACATGGAATAGCGTCTCGCTGCCGCCACCACCACCGCCGGCGGATTGGATCTTCAGCCGCGCCGTGCGCCATTCGCCGCCTTCGCCTTCCCCCTCCACCGCCGGCGCTTGAGCAGAAACCGGCCATGCACCGACGCATACGGCCCCCGCCACGGCCCCCAACAGGCATCGAGTGAACAAGCGCCTTGTACGATCCATCACCCTCTCCCAGTCACTTGCAAAGCGTAGCGGATTGCCATCCGTGAAGAACAGCCTTGCGCCGAACGCTGCGCTGACCATTATAGCGCCACAAATCAACACCGGGGGAGCCGGCGTTCCGGCTGAGAGGTCTTCGAGCGAGCGCGATTTGCCGATTTTGCACCTGTGCGAACGGCGAATCACGGTAGGCGCACAACGATCCCGCGATGTTAAGCGCGTTTACCCTGCAACGGGTAAGCTTCACGGGCGGAAGACGACCCCAGGAACCTGATCCGGTTCGTACCGGCGTAGGGAAGTGTGTCGTCATGTTTGCAAAGCCGCGACCCTCGTTTTCCGTGTCGATGACCGGTGCCCGCCTGAC
>JAHCKI010000361.1 GCA_026125865.1 Rhodospirillales bacterium | reverse complement strand
GAGGGCGTCGTCGGCAACAGCCGCCGCGCCCAACTCGGTGGCGGCGTGACGCAACACCGAGCGACAGCGGGCATGGGCGTACTGGACATAGAAAACCGGATTTTCCCGTGATTGCTCGACAACGGCCTCGAAATCGAAATCGAGCTGGGCATCGTTCTTTCGGGTCAGCATGACGAAGCGAAAGACATCGCGGCCGACGCGATCGATCACATCCTTCAACGAGACGAACGACCCGGCCCGCTTCGACATCTTCACCGGTTGGCCGCCGTCGAGAAGGTTGACCATCTGACACAGTTTGACATCCAGGGTGCCCCGCCCCTCGGTAACGGCGTTGACGGCCGCCTGCATCCGTTTGACATAGCCGCCATGGTCAGCGCCCCAGACGTCGATCATGTCGGCAAAGCCACGGCTGAACTTGTCGAAATGATAGGCGATGTCGGTGGCGAAATAGGTCCAGGACCCGTCCGATTTCTTCAGCGGGCGATCCACATCATCACCGAAATCGGACGCGCGAAACAGGGTTTGCGGCCGGACCTCCCAATCGTCGGGCAGCTTGCCCTTCGGCGGTTCAAGCACACCGACATAGAGGAGGTTCTTGTCCTCCAATGTCCGCAAGGCGGCATCGACCTTTCCGTCCTCGACGAGACGACGCTCGGAGGTGAATACGTCGAAGCGCACCCCCATCGCCGCTAAATCGTCGCGGATGCGCTCGATCATCCTGTCGACCGCGAAATCGCGAAGTTCCGGCAGCCACGCCGCCTCTTCCGCCTCCAGCCAACGCGCCCCATCGCGCCGGCAGAGCGCTTCCGCCACCGGACGCACGTAGTCTCCGGGGTAAAGCCCCGCCGGGAATTCGCCGATATCCTGGCCGAGTGCCTCCCGGTAGCGGAGGAACAGGGATCGCGCCAACGCTTCCACCTGGGCGCCGGCATCGTTGACATAGTACTCGCGGATCACCCGATAACCGGCCTTCGCCAACAGGGACGCCAGCGCGTCGCCGACGACGGCGCCACGGCCATGACCGACGTGGAGCGGCCCGGTGGGATTGGCGGAGACGAACTCCACATTGACCGTTTGCCCGGCCCCCAGGTCCGAATCGCCGTAGTTGAGGCCGGCCCGCAGCACCTCCCGCAGCCGCTCGTGCCAGAACTCGCCCCTGAGCTTGAGATTGATAAAGCCGGGCCCGGCTACCTCGACCGCCTCGACGTCACTAAGACGTTCCAACCTCATGGCGAGCAAGGTCGCCAGTTCTCTCGGCTTCATCTTCGCCGGTTTCGCCAGGACCATGGCGGCGTTGGTGGTGACATCGCCGTGGCCGGCGTCGCGCGGCGGTTCGGCGGCGATGCGCCCGGTATCCAGTCCCGCCGGGATCAAGCCGTCCGTGACCATCGAGGCAATGGCGTCGCTGACCGCGTCACTGAAATGGCGAAACAGATTCATGAGCTTCTCGACAATAAATCAAAAAGCTGCCGGTACTCGTCGAGGGCGTAGCGGTCGGTCATACCGGCGATGTAATCGGACACGACACGAGCGGTCTCGGTGGAGACCGGGGGTCCGGCGTTCCTCTGCCAATCGGTGGGCAAGCACCCGGGCTCGTCGACCAGCAATCGAAACAGGTCGCGAACCACCCGCTTCGCCTTGCTGGTCATTCGATTGAGCTTGTAGTGACGGTACATATTCTTGAACAGAAATGCCTTCAAGGCCCGATCGTTTTCCACCATCTCGTCCGAGAAGCTCACGACGGGACTTTGGTGTTCGCGAATGTCTTGGGTGCGGCGAGGCGCCAGCGCTTCGAGGCGACGACGCGTTTCCGCCACTAGGTCGTTGATCATCACGCCGATCAGGCGGCGCACCGATTCATGGATCAGACGGGTGGGCTCCAGATCGGGATAGGCGGCGCGCACCTCGGCGAAAACCGGCCCGACCAGCGGGACTTCCGATAGATCGTCAAGCGTAAAAAGACCCGCCCTAAGCCCGTCATCAATGTCATGGTTGTTGTAGGCGATATCGTCGGAAAGCGCCGCCACTTGCGCTTCGGCGCCGGCGTAGGTCGCCAGTTCGAGATCGTATCCGGCGACGAATTCGGCGATCACCCGCGGCAACGGACGCCGGCTGTCGGGGCCGGCCAACGGTCCGTTGTGCTTCACCAGGCCTTCCAGCGTCTCCCATGTCAGATTGAGGCCATCGAAATCGGCGTAGCGCGCTTCCAGGTGCGTCACCACGTGCAAACTCTGCGCATTGTGGTCGAAGCCGCCGAACGGCACCATCATCTCCCGCAGCGCGTCCTCACCGGCGTGACCGAACGGCGGATGGCCAAGGTCATGGGCGAGCGCCAACGCCTCCGCCAGGTCCTCGTTGAGGCGAAGGCTGCGGCAAATGGAGCGCGCGATCTGCGACACCTCCAGGCTGTGTGTCAAGCGTGTTCGAAAAAAGTCGCCCTCGTGATTGACGAACACCTGCGTCTTGTACTCGAGACGGCGGAACGCCGCCGAGTGAATGATACGATCACGGTCCCGCTGAAAGCAGGTACGACTGCCGCTTTCGCCTTCAGCGTACAGGCGCCCTCGACTTTCCGATGGGTGGCAAGCCCATGGCACCATGATATCGGACTGGTTCATGTTTCGAGCGTACAAACCACCGGCGA
>JAHCKI010000360.1 GCA_026125865.1 Rhodospirillales bacterium | reverse complement strand
CCGCAGGCGTCGAACGCGCCGGGGATCGGCTTCAAGCACTTCGAATTCCAAACCCGACGGGTGCTGTATCAATTCCCCTCTTATCGGAATGCGACCGATCAAGCGGAAAACGAGGCCGCCGAGGGTGTCGATCTCTTCGCATTCCTCTTCGGTGAGGGTCACCCCGAATTCCTTTTCCAGGACTTCGATGTGGGTGCGGGCGTCGGCGTCGATCGATCCTTCCTGGCTTCGCAAGACCGTATCCTCGGGACCGCGATCATGCTCGTCCTCGATTTCACCGACGATCTCCTCGACAAGATCCTCAATGGTGACAAGGCCGTCGACGCCGCCGAATTCGTCAACTACCAGCGCCATATGGGTGCGTTTCACCCGCATTTCGAGCAGGAGCTCCAGCACTCTCATGGAAGGAGCGACAAACAGAACGGGACGCACGACACGGAAAAGGCGAAATGCGGACGCATTGTCACGCCAAGCGAGTACGTCCTTGATGTGAACCATGCCGATGGCGTCGTCGAGCGTTTCCCGGTACACGGGAAGCCGGGAATGCCCCTTCTCGGTTATGGTCTCGACGATCTCGGTCAGCGTCGCTCCGCTTTCGATGGCGACGATGTCGGCGCGTGGAACCATGACATCCTCCACCGTTTCGTCACGGAGATTGAGAATGTTGGCGAGGAGGGTTCGCTCGTCGTTGTCGAGAGGGATTTCGGCCTCCTCGCGCTCTTCGATGATCTCGTCAAGGGAATCCCGC
This sequence comes from Rhodospirillales bacterium, assembly GCA_026125865.1. Lineage (GTDB taxonomy): Bacteria > Pseudomonadota > Alphaproteobacteria > Rhodospirillales > Defluviicoccaceae > JADJXQ01. Next base: position 1,898 of record JAHCKI010000360.1, on the reverse strand, counting down.
GGCGACCCGTCGCCGTTGCGGGCGCCCCGTACACCGCGAACCAAGCCGCGCATAAATTTCTTGAGCTTGTTTTCGCTTGGCGCCCGGGCTTCGCCGGGCCAGCTACTTCCTCCTGCTCCGCCGGAGGGGTTTTCCGAGGTTTGACTATTCATGATCCAGGCTCTCTCGGGTACCCAACCCATAGGGATCGGCGATGTTCAGTGTGGCAAGGGCGGTCGCTTCGAGGTGTTCCATCCGCTCCGCCTCATGGTCGCTCAGGTGATTGAACCCCAATAAATGCAGCGTGCCGTGCACGACCAGGTGACTCAAGTGATCCCGCAACCGCTTGCCGGCGTTCGCGGCTTCAGTTGCTGTCGTTTCGAAGGCGACGACGACATCACCGAGCAGACGCGGCTGGTGGGGCAGGGGGCGCTCGCTTGCCGTCATTGCGGGGAACGCCAAGACATTGGTCGCCTCGTCCTTACCGCGATAGGCGCTGTTCAGTTTTCGGATGTCGTCGTCGTCGGTCAGTACGACGCTCACTTCGGAACAGGCGAGGTCACTGCCGGCGATGTGACACGCCGCGGTCACGGCTTGACGACAAACCTCCTGCGCTTCGGGCATCGCTTCTTGCCATTCGGGGCAGTTCACCAAAGTATCGACGTCAATCGATGGCATCATCGCTTCCGGCCGGTCCTGACTCATACCGGGCCCCCAAGCCAAGCCGGCTTTCGGCATCATTGTACGCCCTGACGATCCGCGAAACCAACGGATGACGAACCACATCCGCTTCACTGAAATGGACAAACGCAACGTTGGGAACCTGATGCAGGACTTCGACGGCATGGCGAAGTCCCGAGCGTGTGCCCTTGGGAAGGTCGACTTGGCTGAGGTCTCCGGTCACCACCATGCGCGCATTCTGGCCAAGTCGAGTGAGAAACATCTTCATCTGCACCGACGTGGTGTTCTGCGCCTCATCGAGGATGACGAACGCGTTGGCGAGGGTTCGCCCCCGCATGAAGGCGAGGGGCGCAACTTCGATTTCGCCGCTTTCCAAGCGCTTGACCACCTGTTGCGCGGGTAGCATGTCGTACAGCGCGTCATAGAGCGGCCGCAGATAGGGATCGACCTTCTCGCGCATGCTTCCGGGCAAAAAGCCCAATTGCTCCCCGGCTTCCACGGCGGGCCGTGACAGGATGATGCGGTCGACATGGCCGTTGACCAGCCGCTCCACCGCTTTTGCCACCGCGAGGTAGGTTTTGCCCGTTCCCGCCGGACCGAGCCCGAACACAAGATCGTGCTTGTCGATGGCGCGAATGTACGTGGCCTGGGTCGAGGATCGGGGAGAAACCGTTCGTTGGCGCACCCGTACCTCGATATCTGCGTCGCCGACGGCGCCGGTCGCCAATACCATGCGGATGGCAGCCTCCACATCCTCGCTGAGCACGGGCTGCCCCCGTTGTAATCGCGCGTACAGATGGTCGAATACGGTACGGGCGAACTCGACGGATTCCGCCGGTCCCGTGATCGTAACGAGGTTTCCGCGGGCATCGGCGCTGACATCGAACGCCCGTTCGATGCGCACGAGATGGTTATGGTGCGAACCAAACAATTCGAGGGCAAGGCGGTTGTCATCGAATTCGAGGGTCAGGGACTTTTCAACCTCCGCGGAGACGGCGTCCGGTTGCATCGATCGGCTCAAGCCCCATGCCTTTCAATGACGGTGCCGGCGAGGCTGTTGGCGTGTCCCGCGGTTATGCGGACCGGCAGAATGGAACCGAGCGCTGATTCCGGGAGGTCGGCGTGAACGGCCTGCATATAGGGACTGCGCCCCACCAGTTGACCGGTGCGCCGGCCATGGGACTCGAAAAGCACCGGTAGCACGAGGGTCTCGCAGCGTCGATTGAATTGCTGTTGCT
>JAHCKI010000036.1 GCA_026125865.1 Rhodospirillales bacterium | reverse complement strand
GCTGCAACGGAAGGAATATCGTGACCAACGCACGGAGTGGTTTTCGCCCGGTCGCGCTTGCGGGAATCAGGGTTATCGACCTGAGCCGAATTCTGAGCGGGCCGTACTGCACGCAGTGGCTCGCCGATCATGGCGCCGATGTCATCAAGATCGAGCCGCCGCAGGGGGACGAGACTCGTACTTGGGGGCCGCCGTTCAGGGACGGCACCGCGTCCTATTTCATCGGCATCAACAGAAACAAGCGCGGAATCGCGCTCGACCTTTCGCAACCGATGGGGCGCGACGTGTTGTTGGCGTTGCTCACAAACGCCGATGTGCTCATCGAGAACTTCAAACCGGGGACACTGGAAAAGTGGGGCCTTGGGTACGAAGAGGCTCTTCGGCACCGCTTTCCGAAATTAATCCATTGTCGCATTTCCGGTTTCGGCTCAGAAGGCCCGCTTGGCGGCATGCCCGGCTATGACGCTATCGTCCAGGCCATGACGGGTTTGATGAGCGTCAATGGAACCCCGGAATCGGGACCGACCCGGATCGGCATACCCCTGGTCGATCTCGGCACCGGACTGAATGCCGCCATAGGCATTTTGATGGCCCTGGTTGAACGGCAACGCTCCGACCAAGGTCAATTCATCGAGATCAGCCTGTACGACACCGGTGTCAGTCTTCTCCATCCCCAGGCAGCCAACTGGTTTCTCAATGGTCGGACGCCGGTACCGACCGGCAATCAACACCCCAACATCGTGCCCTACGACAAGTTCGCGACGAAGACCACGGAGATATTTGTCGGCGTTGGCAACGATCGCCAGTTCCGTCGGTTATGCGAAAGGCTCGGGTGTGGCGAATTGGCCAACGACATGCGCTTTCGTTCCAATGGCGAACGAAACATCAATCGGGAGGCATTGCGCGCCGAACTCGAGACTCTTCTCGCCGATAAAGACGGCTTCCAACTGTGCGAGGAGCTGTTGCGCATTGGCGTACCGGCCGGTCCGGTCAACAACATCACCGAGGTGCTCAGCCATCCCCATACCCGCCACCGCGAGATGGTCGTCGCGCAGGGGGATCAACGTGGTACGGGCATCCCCATAAAAATGAGCCGTACTCCTGGGCAAGTACGGCAACCGGCCCCGAATTTCGGTGCTGACACGCGCGCGGTGCTCGCCGAGGCAGGCTATTCCGACGCCGACATCCAGTCGCTGTTTGACGCTGGTGTAGCCTTCGAGGCCCCCACCAAATAGCACGAGGGCGGTCTTTCGCGAGCGATACGCAATCGCACCACTATTATTCGTCGATCATGGTCCAGGCAAGCGGCGTACCTTTCTTGAGGTCGCGCCGCGCGCGTTTTCCGAGCACTTGGGGCAGGTGTTTCGGCGCAAGACCATAGCCCGGCCGGATGGAACGGACATTGTCGTCGGTGAGTTGCTCGCCGGCAGTCACGTCTCGCACCACGTACAGCGACCGCCGCGAGTCACGGAAACCAGCCTCGCTGGATTGCAGCCGATAGCTGACATCACCGCTGGCTGCCCAAGCATCACGGACACCGCGGACAAGCACCTTCAACTCTTCCGGCTCCAGTGAAAAGGCCGAATCGGCACCGCCGTCAGCGCGGGAAAGGGTGAAATGTTTCTCGATGACACATGCACCGAGCGCCACCGCCGCGACCGACACGGTAGTTCCAAGCGTATGGTCGGACAGCCCCACCGGTGCATCGAATGCCTCCGATAGATGGCGGATGGTTTTGAGGTGACAATCCTCCACTGGCGTCGGATATCCACTGATGCAATGAAGCAGACATAGGCCGGCGTCGCCGACACGCCGCGCGGCATCCACTGCTTCCGTTATTTCGCCGAGACCGGCCATGCCGGTTGAGATGATCAGCGGCTTGCCGGTCGCCGCCGCCCGTTCGACAAGCGGCAGGTCAACCATCTCGAACGACGCAATCTTGTAAGCGGGGACCTCAAGCCGCTGCAGGAAATCGATCGCTGTTGGATCGAAGGGAGAGCTGAACACCGTGATTCCCAGCTCCCGAGCCCTGGCGAATAGGGGCTCGTGCCATTCCCAGGGCATGTACGCTTCCTGATACAGGTCGTACAGGCTGCGGCCGTCCCACAATCCGCCTTCGATGCGAAATCCGGGGCCGTCGTGATCGATGGTGATGGTGTCCGCCGTGTAGGTTTGCAGTTTGATGGCGTCGGCGCCGGCGGCTTTAGCCGCATCCATGATGGCCAAGGCCCGTTCGAGCCTGCCTCCATGGTTGGCGGACATTTCGGCAATGACATACGGTGGATGTTCCGGCCCGATCGGCCGGTCATCAATGGTGATCATTCGTGCCGTCATCGCGTCATTTACCTTCCGCTCTCGGAGCCCTGTGCCCACGCTTGTTCAATCATGTTTGCCGAAGCCCCCTTAATCCCGGACAGCCTGCCGGCTTGAATCAGCGGCCGACCATCCCTCGTTGATGTATTCGTCCGGCTTCACAGCGCGATAGCCCGCGCTAAAAAAAAGGCGATGTGATGCGGTATTCTCGCTGTGGACATGCGCTCGCAAGGCGTGCCCGGGTAGAAATCGACGACTGAGCTCTAGGGCCGCCAAGGCGATGCCCCGGCCATATTTTTCCGGCGCGGTCAGGATGGAAACCTCATGGCAGCGATCATCAGGTCGCGGGTCCATGCGTAAAATGCCAGCCGGTTCGCCCGCGTGCTCGACCATCAGCGTCCAGCGGTCCACATCGTCGAGTGCGTTGGCGAGCCAAGCCACATGCTCATTCCATGTCGGGATGCGCGGATTGCGGGAGTATCGTCGCGTTGGTTCGTGGGTTTGCCACGTAAAAAGGCGCTCGGCGTCGTCTTCGCAAACAAGGCGCAAGGTGACCGGCCGACCATCACGAGAATGAACCACCGGCAAAACTGCCAACATTGCACGCGCCGGACCTCGGCCATCGCATAGCCGGGCTGTTTTGGCCGCCATGTCCGTCCGCACTTGGGGGTTGGCCACCAAATCCCGCAAGACCGTCGCAATGGCAGATACCAAGTCGTTTCCCTCGACGACAATCGCGGCTCCTGCTCTTTCGAGCGCGGCCGCGTTGGGGCGCTGATTGTCGGCGAGCACGGCCAGAACGCTTGGCAGACCAAGGCAGGCACGCTCCCATGACGCGCTCCCCGGGGCACCGATTGCCAGGTCGGCAGCCGCCATAAGTCCCGCCATGTCGCTCACATTCGTATGCACGGAAACTTCTTGCGGCATGTGTTCCGCCAAGGTTCGAAGCTCCTTGACCTGCGGCGCAGTCGAAGCGGCGATGACGTCGATGGCGACATCGATCGCCGATTGCGCAATCGCCTGCAGCGCATGCACTGCTGTTGTCACTGGGACACCGGTGCCAAAGAAGATCAATATGCGATGCAACCCTGGCTCCGCTCGTCGCCGTTTGAGCGCGGCACCGCGAGCGGCCGGAAACTGCCGCCGCAACAAGGCGTAAGCGGGACCGAGGAGCAGTCGGCAGTCCGAGGGTACGTAAGTCCGGTATTGGTCATGAGCATTGATCGACCCGGGATCGATCAGTACGTCGCAGTCGTGATGGCGGTTGGGAACGTCATCAAAAACCAGAATTTTTTGTGCCCAAGAGCGGCATGCGGACTCGAAACGTTTGTCTCGGCCATAGTGGTCGACGATCACGAGATCCAACGGCTCCGGCCATCGTGCCGCCATGGCGGTTGCCTCCTCCTCTTTGGACCAAGAATCGAGATCCAGAACCTCGATTCCCAACCGAACCGGATCTGCAAAGGCGGCAAAATTAGGCTCGCGCGTGGCCAACCCACACTGCCAACCGGCATGTATCAGCGTTCGTGCCAGCGCCAAGCAACGAACGAGATGGCCGTTGCCGATCGATGGCGACGCATCGGCGCGAAACACGGCAAGCGGAGGAGACACGGAACTCACGAGATCGAGTGCCTATGTTGACGGCGCGCTAGTAAGTGTATCGCCCATATCTATGGCAATCTAGGCCATCAGACGTTGGACGTACGTCAAGTCCGGTGATCGCGGTGACGTCGCAAGAGCGGCGAGAAGGTGCTCTTCGGGATAGGTCAGCCGATCGCGGTCGTCGTACCTCGCCGGAACGAAGGCACAACGGTTTTTTAACAGTTCGCGAGGCTGCGGGTTCCATTGGATACCCTCGATATCGAAAAGGACTATGGGCCTGTTGGTGCACACGGCGACACCAAATGTCGTCGTCGTCGGGTACGTAAAAATAAGGGCGTCGGCCTTCATCCAAGATTTTTCGAATGGCTCGGAAACGATCTCGGCTCCGAGTTCCCGGAAAAAGGCGTCTCCCACGCCCTTCATCTCCGGATGCGCTTTGTAAAGTGGTTCAAAACCATTCGCGACGAGGCTTTCGATGATTTGGGTTTGAAGGCCGAGCTGATAGGGAAAGTACATGCCGCCTCTGACGGGATACCGAAGGGCCAACAGCGGATATCCGATCAACATCACACGGCGTACCGAGGCTGGCAGCGGTTCTCGGGCGGCGCGGGTGGCGAGATCCGTATAATGACATGTCTCCGCCGACGAGAACACGACATTGTAAAGGTCCGCCAGATCACTTTTGCCATAGTTGTCGGCGTGAATCTCAGCCGACAATTTTGAAATGCATACGAATTCGCTGCAGGGGGCATGCTGAACCCAGCCGGTCGCCCGAACATCGACATTGCCGGGTTCGTTTCCGTGGCTGAAACCGACAACATGGACACCTTGCCGTTTTGCCGCCAACACCGCGATCCGATTCATCGGGTTGCCTTGGTTTGTCAGAAGGATGGTTTCAGGCAAATCGCTTCGCAACGCTATCTGATCGTAGAACGCCCTGACACGGGACAAACGCGTCATCCAACTGGACGTAAGAAGATCGCAATCCAGCGCTTCGCCACATCGATCATGCAATATGCGGCTGAGTTCTTCGAAAAATGAATGAAGCAGGTTGCGGGAGAGGCCGGATTCGACGTCGTCGAAGAATGACGGTGCGTCGAAAAGGTCGGGTCCATCGAAAAAGCGACAGTGCAACCCATGCATTTGGGCGTACCAGTAGCGGAGCCAGCTATTGCTGCCGATCGCCCAAGCGTTGGAACGCCAGCTACCGGGGCCGCGCCCCCGTGGGGACAACAGGTGCCGATTGAAGACTGCCGATTTTGCAATGGCGCGAAATCGATCGCGCCACCTGAACTTACCCACCTCCATGCGGTCATAGGCCGTCTCGATGTCGTGCCAATCCGGTCGATAGTACGCATCAGAGAGGTGACTGCGGCTGAGGCGGGCACCCTTGCGCCTGCAACTGCTCTCAACCTCGCGGGCATGCATGTGCTGAACAACATGAACAAGGACGAATGACATATCCGCGAGCAAGATGTCCCGCGCCACCGGATCCGTGTCACGGAGCAGACGCGCGAAGGCGCGTGTTACGTTCTCGACCAGGGTGACGAAATCGTCTTTGAGGACGGGGCACCAATACGCCGTTCGCCACGACGCCAACCCCTCGGCCCGCACGGCTTCCACATCGGCGGCGACAATTCGCGAAGATGGATTCGGCTCGCCAGCGATAATCCGTTCCTGAACCTGCCCGTCGATCACGGGCAAAAACGCATCTCTTGCAATAAAATAAACATCTTATGCCTTGGCGCGGTCTGGTTTCCGCATGAGAAACCAGGTGATATCGTCCTGCGGGTAAGGGCCGCGGTGGTAAACAAAGCCATAGTCAACCAGTGCGAGATCGGGAAAACGGTTGAGAATCTCTCCCGCAAAGTCACGCTTGAAAAGCTTTTCAGTCTCACCCCGATACAAACAATCAACAGGTGTCGGACTATAGTATTCAATGACGCAAAGATATTGCCGCGATGACTGGTACAACGTGTCATAAACGGCGGGAAGTTGATCCGGAGCAATATGAATGAGTACGCCCCGGGTAAAAACGAAGTCATACTCCCGGTCCGGCTTGGAAGAGATGATCGATCTGTGAACGACATCGATGGCCGGTCGGATTTGTTTCAGTTCTTCAATTGCCTTGGCGTTGATCTCAACCGCTGTCAGTGATGCGTCGGGCCGCAGAGTTCGGATTGCTTTTAGGTTGAATCCGGCACCGGCGCCCAATTCCAAAAAGCTTTCGGCGTCCGCTGCATGCTTGAGGATTTGCGAAAAGAGGGCAACGCGATTGGCGACGGTATCGGACTTGAGATTGCGGTCTAGATACTCATCCCCGAAGGAACCCGCCCAGAAAGCCTCTTGTTCCGTCTTCGTGACCGCCATACTCACATTCCGTTCGTCGTTTCGCCAAATGGCTTTCAAGGTTGCTCACACTCTTAGCGCAAAGGACATCTTTATCGTAAAGGACGGCGCGTCGCCATAACACCAGCCGCTTCCGCGCCACGGCTTTCCCGAGCGTTCCCGATCAGACACGCAGATACGCGAGCCCCTGATGATCATGCGAATAGTGGAATTGCGCAACGTCATGATCAAGGTTGTCGGGCAAATACGAACCCGTGCGGCGGGTCTTATTTTGAACGCCAGCGTTGTTTCCGCCGAGAATTCCGCCTTCGTCGATCGCGAGAGACGTGAGATAGGAAAAGCGCTCAGCACCAACCGGCAATTGCGTGAAAATGTTTCGCAGGTGTCGAAGATCTTCGGGCGTGTCGAGGGTCCAGCGCCGATCCTTGAGGCCCTCTTTCGGACATAGGAGATTTGCTCGCCTCACCGACGGATGGCGCCGGATGAAAGGGGTTACGTGTTCGCGCTCTTCCGGATCGTTCGCCTTCATCCCCGCCGTTTCCAACCAACTGGTTGTAAACGCTTCGCAATCAAGGCCATGCGGCCAGGAAGGCGGCATGTTGTTGGTCGCGTAGTCGTAGTTTTCATTGCCGACCAACGCCAGTACGGCGCCGCACACATGCGGATCGATGAGCGGACAATCGCTGGTCACGCGCAAAACAACATCTGCGCCAACATGGCGGGCGGCGCCCAGATAGCGGCCGAGCACATCCGTCTCCGATCCGCGAAAAACGATGCAGTCATTTCGTGTCGCGAGCGCTTCGACTTGGTCATTTTCCCGTCCGTCCGCGACCGCGCAACAAACGACGTCGATCGCCGGGACTGCCTTGCACCTCTGCAAAACCTCCGACAGCACGGTTGTATCGCCGACTTGCTCGAGAACCTTGCCCGGTAGTCGCGAAGATCCCATGCGGGCTTGGACAATAACAGCGACCGTCATCAAGGCGCGATCCCGAGCACTTCGGCCAGTGTTGCGGCCACGTGGTCCACGTCGTCATCGGTCATATCCGCGAACAACGGCAAGGACAAGGACCGGGCATAGTAGGCTTCGGCACCCGGCAAAGACTTTGTTCCATAGCGTTCGCGATAACATGGTTGCATGTGCAGCGGCATGTAGTGGACTTGGGAGCCTATGCCGCGGTCGGCGAGTTCGCGCATAACCGTCGCTCGGTCGACGCCTGCCGTAGCGAAGTCGATCAGCGCCACGGCAAGGTGCCAGCCGGGTTGACATCCATGCACCCTCGTCAGCGGTTTCACTATGGGCGCCATCGGTGCAAGCGCTTGTCGATAGCGTTCGACCAACACCGCGCGTCGGGCCACGAAGCGATCCAATTTACGAAGTTGACTACGGCCGAGAGCACACTGGAGGTCGGTAATGCGATAGTTGAAGCCTATTTCAGTGATTTCATAGTACCAGGGATTGGGTGAGCCGTCGTCCGCGAACCCAAGATCCCTTTGAACAAAGTTGCTCACATCACGGACGATACCATGACTGCGCAACAGCTTGAGCCGCGCCGCCAACCGCGGATCGTTGGTGGTGACAGCGCCCCCTTCGCCGGATGTGATCGTCTTCACGGGATGAAACGAGAAGATGGTCATTTGTGAATGACGGCACCCACCCACAGCAATCCAGTCCTCGCCATTGCCGTAGCGAGTACCGATCGCATGGGCGGCGTCTTCGACGATGTCCAGATTTCGTTCATCGGCGATGGCTTTGATCGCCGGCATTTCGACGGCGTGTCCGGCCAGATGCACGGGAAAAACGGCGCGAAGCCTCCCCGGTGCGGATCTTGTGTCGATCGCGTCGGTCAGCGTCTCGGGCGTCATCAATCCGGTGTCCGGATCGATATCGACAAACATCACCTCCGCCCCCACGTATCGTGCGGCGTTCGCCGTGGCGGCAAAGGTGACGGATGGAACCAGAACGACATCGCCCGGACCCAAACCGAGTGCGAGCGCGCTCAGATGAAGCGCCGCCGTCCCGCTGGAACAAACGACAGCATGGGCGGATCCGGTGACCCGGCACAGATCTTCCTCGAACGCTTCGACATAAGGCCCGGTGGTGAGAAAGTCACCATCGAATACCGCCGCCACGGCCCGACGGTCATCATCATCGATGACCTGTCTCCCATAGGGAAGGAAGCGTTGCGACACGATAGGGGTCAGTCGCCGGCTTCGAGCAATGAGCGTAACTCATCGCTGCTCAGCCAGTGATCATTGGTATTCGAGGCATAGCGGAAAGCATCGGCCACCAGCTTGGCACCCATTCGCTCAAAGACATCGGGTTCGAAACTGGAAAGTGGTCCAGCCGGCGCAATGATGTAGCGGTCAGGGAGTTCCAGGGTTGTACGGGCATCGTCCTCGGTGATCATGACTTCGTGCAGTTTTTCACCCGGACGGATACCGACGATATGGGTCGCCATTTCCGGGGCGATGGCGCGGCAAATGTCGGTCACCTTCATGCTTGGGATCTTCGGGATGAATATTTCGCCGCCGGTCATCAACTCCAGCGATGACAATACGAAATCGACCCCTTGAGCCAACGTGATCCAGAACCGTGTCATGCGCTCGTCGGTCACCGGCAGACTGGCATGACCTTCGTTCTTGAGCCTGCGATACAACGGAACAACGCTGCCGCGCGACCCGAGAACGTTGCCGTACCGAACCACGGAATACCGCGTGCCGATGTCACCGCTGATGTTGTTGGCCGCGACGAATATCTTGTCCGAGGCAAGTTTGCTGGCGCCATAAAGATTGACCGGGCTGACGGCCTTGTCGGTGGAGAGAGCGATGACGGCGCGAACATGAGCGCGCAGAGCCGCGCGCACGACGTTCTCGGCGCCATGGACGTTGGTTTGAATGCACTCAAAGGGATTGTATTCGGCGGCAGGAATCTGTTTCAGCGCCGCCGCATGAACAACAACATCGACCCCGCGCATGGCCATTTCCAGTCGGTCGACATCGCGCACGTCGCCGATGAAATAGCGCATGAAGCGGTAACGGTCCGTGCCGTACGTCTGCTGCATATCGTATTGCTTGAGTTCATCGCGCGAGAATACGATCAGCTTTCGCGGCTGGTACCGTTCGACGACGGTCTTCACGAAATGTGTTCCGAACGAACCGGTGCCGCCGGTCACGAGAATGGACTTGCCGTCGAGATCAAGCATCGGTGTAAAAGAAGGGCTCATGAATGTCCTGTTAAGAGCCGAAATGGAATCGCCGCAGACTAGAGCAATGCGAGACGCAATGGCGCCACGTCAAGCCAGCTCACTGCTGTCAGCCGAGATACCTTTTGAACTCCCGCTGCGAAAGAAGAAAGTTTCACGGTGACAGAGAGTTGCGGGGCGAAAACCAAAAGTCAATCACCAACACCCAAATGCGGGAACGGGGCGTGGTTGCGCAATCTTCGAGGTGCCGCGAAGCGGTTATCGCGGACCGGGCACAAAAAAACATCCTCGCGCGAACCTCCTAAACAATGAATCAACACCAGATAAACTTGATTCGGATTGGTCAAATCCCATTGATGATTCGCGAAATACGGGCAAAAAGCGACCAAGACGCGAATCACCGCCTTTTCGTGGCGCCGTTATTGGCGGAAATTCCGTGTCCATCGGTTGCTACTTCGCTGAATTGACGTTTTTTCCCAATTCCGGTTTCAATCTTTGGCGAGATGTGGTTTGCTTTTTTCGATAGGGCGCAGTCTGGCTCTCGCGGATCAAATTCAAGAAACGCTCAAATGGTGATTGTACTTCTCGCGGCACAACGATCTGGCGCTGGCAAGACGACGTTGGCCGTCAACCTTGCTGTTGGCGCCGGCAACGCAATGGTTATTGATTTCGACCCTTCGGGGCCGGCGGTCGAATGGAGTAGACGGCGAGGAAAAAGTTGGCCCGTTCTTGTCGGAGTCAACGAAGATTCGTTTCTCGATACACTCGATTTCGCCCAATCGAACAGGATCGACTGGGTATTCGTGGATACGCCAACCCACGCCAGCGCAGATCTGCTCTCCTTTGTGCTGCAGTACGCGACGATGACCTTGATCCCCAGCCGCCCCGGACTTCTCGACGTGTGTGCGGCCGGAAGCACCGCTCGATTGGTGCGTGGCGAAGGCGCCAACGGTGTCATGGTATTCAACGGAATTCCCCCGCAAACAGGTCGCATGACCGAAGGCCTGATTCGGGAAGCCATGATCGAAGCCAATCGGTATGGATTGCCGGTGTGCGATCGAATGGTTGCCCAGCGTGCTGATCTCCAAAAAAGCCTGATCACCGGTGAAGGCGTCATGGAAGCCAGCCCGGACAGCAAGGCGGCAAACGAGATTCGCTCGCTTCTCGCGTGGTTGGAGGATGAATGCTTCGGCTACGGCGGCAATCCAACGAGCGTATCCGCTCGCGTCCCGCTGTAACGGCATCCGCTGGCTAAGCAAACGGCTACGTCGACACCATCATTGGCACCGTCATATTTTGGAGGACCCTGGCCGTCAGGCTGTTGCGGTTCCAGCCGCGGTTGCCGCTGGTTCCGGCGCCGCCAATGACGGCGAGATCGGCTGATGCGTCCGACAAATAGGACAACAGCGCATCGGCGGGATCGATCTTTTGAGGGTCAATGGCGAGCCGATCCGCCCCTGCAGATATTCCATGGCTTCTGAGATAGGCGGCAATATCGGCGAGCCCGTCGGGCATGGTCGGTCTTGCCTCTTCACCGTGGCTGAGCGTCAGGACGGTAACATTTTCAGCAGTGGCGAGTATGGGTACGGCATCAAGCACCGTACGCGCAGCCTCGCGGCTACCGTTCCAAGCAATGACAGCCCGCCGTCCCAAGGACGGAAAGCGCCCGGCATAGGGCACGACCAAGACAGGCCGCCCCGAGCGGGTGATCACCTGTTCGACTAAATTCTCCGGCACATTTCGCCCGGCTTGATTCTCGTTCCGTTGACCCACAATCGAAAGATCGCAGTGACGTGACGCAACGATGAAGCAGTTGTTGATTTCAGGATACTGGTTGGCAAAAACCTCATAATATTCCACGGAAATGCCCGAAGCGGTCGCCCGTGCTTGCAGGATCCGCTCGGGGCTGGTTTCGACATTCGACGTAGACGCGCCGCGGCGATCCAGACCCCCAATGGCGAAAAATCCAACCAGAACGGCGTTGAAACGCGCTGCCAAACCAACAGCCGCTTCAATACGCGCGTCAGTTTCCGACGTGTTGTCGAGATGAACGAGAAGCCTTTTGATCATTGTTGCCCCTCCGCCAGTTGTTAGTTCGCTTTCCAATGCTGATACCTGGTTGGCGCTGGTAATGAAACGAAATTTTCCCGATGACCGGAACGCCCATGTGACCGGGCCGACCTGATCCGATCATTTGCCAATGCTCGAATTCACCGTTGTGACAGCAATTTGAGAGGGTTGACCGGGGGCAAATGAACGTACCCGCTCGCAACCATCTCCTGGGAAGAGCATCACAAAACGCGAGCGTTACGACACTAAGGTTTCACGCTCAGATCGGAGGCGCGTTGCTCGAAAGCATTGATCATCGTTCCGGCCGTCTCGGGCAATACAAGATCGATCGCACTCTGCAACACACGCGAACGAACACTCCAACTGAGCGCGATAGCGATCCGACTGCCCTTTACTCTTGGCTCGAAGTCCCATCGGATGAAAAAGTTTCGGAACAGTCCGTCGGTGGAGGTTACCTCGATTTGGGTCGGTCTGATCAAAACCGTGCGTGTGTGAAAGCGCTCGCAAATAAACCCGAAGCCGATCTCTTGCTCGGTCGTATACTCGTTTTCTTCCTGCGCCGTGATCCGCGCGGAGCGCCACATGGGCAGAAACTCGGGATAACGTTCAACGTCGGCGACGAGGTCGAACATTGTATCTTGAGGCGCGTTGACGATCCGGCTCGCGGTATAAACGGTCATCGCATTTCAACGCCCACCTGTATTGCCCCTCAACAACGAGGTTCAGCCCGAACTCGCTGGATCAAGCGTAAAGAGCGAGTTTCTTCCCATTACAATAACTCGCGAGCATGAATGTTGGTAACCCTAAACAACGGCAACGATGACGAGATCTCGACGAATAGCTCCTTTGCGATGTCAGATCTTTTCCGGAAAGAGGCGCAAAATTTCTGGTTCTGATGCATCACACGCGCCGCGCTCGGTGATCAGACTGGTTACGAGACGGGCAGGCGTGACATCGAAGCCGTAGTTGGCCGCCGGCGATCCCTCCGGCGTTAGCTCAACCGATTGTATTCGGCCGT
>JAHCKI010000359.1 GCA_026125865.1 Rhodospirillales bacterium | reverse complement strand
CGATCGACGAAGTTGCGGAATTCGTCGGGGCGGCCGAAACGGCTGGTGGGAGCGAACAGCCCCAATGGCTGGTATCCCCAGGAGCCGTCGAACGGGTGCTCGAAGATGGGCAGCAGCTCGATGTGAGTGAATCCCAACTCCTTGACGTAGGGAACCAGGGCGTCGCCCAGTTCTTCATAGGTCAGGTAGCCGTTGGCGCGGTCGCGGCTGCGGCGCCAAGAGCCGAGATGCGCCTCGTAGATGGCGACCGGCGCATCGCGGGAGATCCTGGACTTGCGCTGCTTCATCCACGCCTGGTCACCCCATTGATAGCGGTTCAGCTCATAGACGATGCCGGCGGTGCCCGGCGCCTGCTCGCAGTAAAACGCGAAGGGATCGAGCTTGAGGGCCAGTAATTCCCCTTTTCGCGTCGCGATTTCGAATTTGTAGAGCTCGCCCTCCAGGATGCCGGGGATGAAGATCTCCCACACACCGCACTCGACCCGGAAGCGCATGGGGTGGCGGCGGCCATCCCAGCCGTTGAAGCCGCCGACGACGCTGACCCGCAGCGCATTGGGCGCCCACACGGCGAAGCCGACACCGTGCACGCCATCCACGACCATCGCGTGCGCGCCTAGTTTCTTGTCGAGGCGGAGGTGCTCGCCTTCCGCGATGAAATAAACGTCCATTTCGTTGAGAATGGGCGAAAAGCGATAGGGGTCCTCCAAATCGATTTCAGTTTCGTCCGCCGTGAGGATCCGAAGGCGATAGGGGAACGGGTAATCATGATCCTCAAGGGGGCCGGCAAAGAACCCGGCCTTGTGCACCCGTGGCAGTTCCGCGACCACGGCGCCCGTCTTGACATGCACGACCCACGCTTTTTGCGCCTCGGGCAGGAAGGCCCGCACCACCAGGTCTCTTTCGGCCGCGCTGCGGTGCATACCTAGGAACGAAAACGGGTCCGCGTGCTTGGCGGAGACAATCTTCTCGACTTGGTCTTTAAACTGTGTCGGCGTCATGGCCGTAGCATACACTCGTTTGCCTGTCGGAAGCGACCCCGCTTTGTCAACTTCACGTCATGACAGGTTGCCGAGAATGCGGTTGACTCCTTGCAGCGGGATGCGCAGCCAGTCGGGTCGATTCGCCGCTTCGTAGCAGATTTCGTATAAAGCCTTTTCCAACGTGAACAGGTCGAGCAGGCGTTTGAAGCGGCGCAGATCCGCGGGAACGGTGACGCAGTCGGCGGCGGTATCGCGATAGGCGCTGATGAAGCTCTGTGTCGCAAGGGTTTCCCAGTTGTGGACCGCCTTGGTCAGGTCTTCGGAACGGGATTGGGACGGAAGCCGGTCCCACAGCGCCGCCCACGCGGCGTAGTTGAACGAGCGAACGATCCCGGCCACATCGCGAAGGGGTGACTGCTTGGCGCGGCGTTGTTCCATTGACTTGACCGGCTCGCCCTCGAAATCGAGGACGAAAAAGTCCTCGCGCACCACCACCACTTGTCCCAAATGCAGATCGCCGTGAATGCGGGACTTCATGATGGCTTTTTGCTTGCTGATGGAGCGTTCGATGACGCGATCGATCAACATCCAACGGTCGAAAATCAGCTCCACCGTTTCGCGGAGGTCCTCGGTCAAGGCATCGCCGGCCATGGCCTTCGTCAACGCATCGCGGGCGAGAGCCGCCTGTTTCCGAACTTGATCACCCCAGGCCGCCAGATCCTCGTCGGTGGCCTGCTCGGGCCGGAATGCCGGATCGTCGACGTCGAGGGCGAATGCCTTGTGCAGCTCGGCGATGCGTTCGCCCAACGTTCGCGCCAAGGCGCGATACAGGCCATGGGGTTCTTCGGTCTCCTCTTCCTCGCCGACGGGCGTCACTTCGACTTCACTCATGTAGCGGTCGAGGTAATCGGTCGTGAAGGTCCAGCCGTCCCCCTGGTTGCGGACGAAACCATGGAGAACGGCAAGAGCCGTCCGTGTCCCCTCGGAAGTAACCAACTCAATGCTGCCTAAGAGTGGTGGCGTATTGGCATAGCCGGCGACATCGGTCAGAAAACGCCCCAATTCGAGCTCCGGATGAATGCCCTCCTCAAGACGGCGATAGCCCTTGAGGATCGCCGCTTGCCCGATTTTCAAGGACGTATTGCTCTGTTCGCCGCCCATGCGCTCGATCACCACGTCTTCAGGGATTTCGAGGTTGCTCAGGGCGTTGGTCGACGTGAAGGAAATGTGGCCTCCCGACGCCGTGCCGATGGTTTCACCTTTCCGGATAGCGTCGAGAACAGCCGCCGTAAAAGGCGCGTCCGCGAGGGCGTCATACAGCACGCCGACGCGATTACCTGTACGAACCTTGGCCAGGGTATGCGCCTGAAGCCGGCTGAGGGGGTCGTCGATCGCCGTTTCCCATGCCGTCGCCAGGGGCATGTGGTACCGCTGCTCGACACCGTTGCCCGAAGTGACCCGGAAGAGGATGATCAGATGACCGAATTTCCCTCTTTCGGGCAGCACCGATTCGTCTTCGATGGTCACGCTCGCGATGGTATCGCTCTTGGCGGCGAACCATCGGCGGTGGGGGAGATACTCGGGCAGGATACGGTCCGTCAGGGTCTGGGCATTGCCGCCCTTGATCAGGCTTTGCCAACCGTGGGGAAGGACCAGCGTGCGAAGATCGGGAAGGGGTGGTTCGTAGGTGTCGTGCCAACG
>JAHCKI010000358.1 GCA_026125865.1 Rhodospirillales bacterium | reverse complement strand
CCACGACTCCATCGCGAATGGTCCAGTCTATGGTCGGGCTCGGCAGCGCCACATAGAAGGGTACGTCGTTGTCGTGGGCAGCGAGCGCCTTGAGATACGTTCCGATCTTATTGCAGACGTCGCCGGTCCGGGTTGTTCGGTCGGTGCCGGTTATGCAAAGATCCACAAGGCCATGCTGCATCAGGTGACCACCGGCATTGTCGACGATGATGGTGTGCGGAACGCCATGCCGGCCCAGTTCCCAGGCCGTAAGGCTGGCGCCCTGATTGCGCGGTCGGGTTTCATCCACCCAAACATGCACCGGGATACCGGCATCATGGGCCTTGTAGACGGGTGCGAGTGCGGTGCCCCAATCGACCGTCGCCAACCAACCGGCATTGCAGTGTGTGAGTACGTTGAGGCTGCCCTCGCGCCCCTTTTTGTCCCACGCCGACCGAAGCAGCGCGAGACCGTGGTCGCCGATGGCGGCATTGATGGCCACATCTTCGTCGCAGATCTCCGCGGCACGGCAGTATCCGGCCGCGATGCGTTGATCGGGCGGCACATCAACGAGGGCACTCTTCATTTCGTCCAGCGCCCAGCGCAGATTGACCGCCGTCGGTCGTGTCGCCAGCAACTCATCGTAGGCATTCGACAACGCGTCGCTTGAAGCATCGCGTCTGACCGCCAAACATAGACCGTACGCCGCCGTCGCGCCGATCAGCGGTGCACCCCGTACCGTCATGGACGAGATGGCCCATGCGGCATCGGCGACCGTCTCCAGTCTTGCCGTTTTGAAGGCATGAGGCAGTCGCGTCTGATCGATGATCTCCACCCCCCAGCCATCGTCCGCCAGCCAGATCGTTCGATAGTGTCTATCGCCAACCCGCATTCCAAAACCCTAACCCAATACCCGACCGGCGACCGCGTCGAGCTTGGCCATTAGCCCCGGATCGCGAACTTCCGTCGCGGTGATCAAGGCGGTGCCAAGGGCGGTATGACAGCCGCAAACACATGAATCGGCGCGGCAGGAAAGTTTCGGAACAAGCGCCTTCACCAGGGCGCGGCCGCGTTCGGCATTGTCCATCAACACCTTGATGATGGCATCGACCGTCACGTGATCATGATCCGGGTGCCAGCAGTCGTAATCGGTGACCATGGCGACCGTCGCGTAACACATCTCGGCCTCGCGGGCGAGCTTGGCTTCCGGCATGTTGGTCATCCCGATGACGTCGCAACCCCATGACCGGTACAGGTTGGACTCGGCGAGAGTCGAGAACTGCGGCCCTTCCATCACCAGGTACGTACCACCGCGCACGGCTTTGATTTCCAGTTCCGCCGCCGCCGCCTCAAGGGCATCGCCCAATCGCCCGCACACGGGGTTGCCGAAACCGATGTGGGCGACCAACCCCGTTCCGAAAAAGCTCTTGGTGCGGGCGAAGGTACGATCGATGAATTGATCGACGATGACGAAGCTGCCCGGCGGCAGCTCCGCCTTGAGCGAGCCGCAGGCCGAAAGGGAAATGATTTCCGTCACGCCGACCCGCTTTAACACATCGATGTTGGCGCGGTTGTTGAGTTCCGATGGCGGGATGCGGTGGCCGCGGCCGTGGCGGGGGAGGAACACCATCTTGACGCCTTCGAGATAGCCGATCAGCAGATCGTCGGATGGCTCCCCGAACGGCGACGCGACGGGCATCCACTGGGCGCCTTCCAGCCCCTCGATATCGTAGATCCCGCTGCCGCCGACAATGCCGATAACGGGGGGCGTGCCCGGTGCCGAAGCCTCGGAAGGGTGCATCCGTTTCCTCCTGCCCTTTCAGTGCTATCGCTCAGTTGCGGGCATCATCGACCGTTTGCGGATACGATTGCAACAGTCCGTGTTTTTTCAGGCGGCCACGCAACTGATGGTAGGTCAAACCCAAGCGTCGAGCCGTGTCACGCTGGTTGTAGCGGCAGGCCTTCAGCGCTTCCCGCAGTAGTCTTGCCTCGTAGCCGTCAACCGCTGCGTCCAGGTTTGGCGGCATCGAGATAGGCTCGCTCGGCTCGACGGTTTCCGCAGACACTGCGTCGACATGGAACGCCGTTTCCCGGCTATCCCCCTTTCTTGTTGCCGGACGGTACGGTGATTCGAACGGATCGAACTGGATATCCTCTAAGGCGTGGCTCGAGTCGGACCAACGATAAACGGCGCGCTCCACGACGTTTTTCAACTCGCGCACGTTCCCTGGCCAATCGTAGTCCTGAAGCGCGGTCATCGCTGTCTCGGAAATTCCGGGAAAAGCCTCCCAATCCAACTCCACCGCCATGGCGCGGGCGAAATGGTCGGCGAGAATGGCCACGTCACCCGTGCGCGCCTTTAACGGCGGCACGGTGAGCACGTCGAACGCCAGGCGATCCAACAGATCATGCCGGAAACGGCCGGCATCAGCCTCCGTCGGCAGATCGACGTTGGTGGCGGCAATCAAGCGCACGTCGCACGTTTGGGTGGCGCTGGCCCCTACACGCTCGAACTCGCCGTATTCTACGACGCGCAGGATCTTCTCCTGAACGGACAGGGGGGCATTGGCGATTTCATCGAGAATCAGGCTGCCGCCGTCGGCTTGTTCGAAGCGCCCGATCCGGCGGCGGACGGCGCCCGTGAACGCGCCGGCCTCGTGGCCGAACAACTCCGTCTCAAGCAAGCTCTCGGGCAGGGCGGCACAATTGAGCTTGAGC
>JAHCKI010000357.1 GCA_026125865.1 Rhodospirillales bacterium | reverse complement strand
GGTCGGAGATGGGCTGGTGTCGCTGATCCCGGCGCTGATCGTCTCGACCGCGGCCGGCATGGTCGTCACCAAGGCAGGCATCTCCGAACGCACGGAAAAGGCTTTATTCGGTCAACTTGGCGGCCACCCCAAGGCGCTCGGCATGAGTTCTTTCCTTCTCGGTTCGCTGGCGCTTTTGCCGGGTATTCCCATGCTGCCCTTCGTGTTGCTTTCGGGAATAACGGGTGGTCTCGCCTGGTATGTCAACAAGGAACAGGTCCGCCGCAAGACCGAGGAAGAAGAGCGTGCGCAACAGGAAGTGGAGGCAGCGCCACCGGTGGAGGAGCCCATCACCACGGCGCTGCAGATGGACCAAATCCGCCTGGAACTTGGCTACGGATTGCTGCCGCTCGTCGTCGAAGGCTCCGAAGGCCACCAGCTGACCGAGCAGATCAAGGCGCTGCGTAGACAGATCGCGAGCGAAATCGGCTTCATCATGCCGAGCGTGCGTATCCAGGACAACATGCAGCTCGCCAGTGACTGCTACGTCATTCGCGTAAAGGAAATTGAAGCCGGCCGCGCTGAATTGCGCCCCAACATGCTGTTGGTGATGGACCCGCAAGGCAAGGACATCCCACTACCGGGCGAAAAGACACGCGAACCGACGTTTGGTTTGCCCGCCATGTGGGTGGACCCGCAGCACAAAGAGGACGCGACGTTCCGTGGGCTCACGGTGGTCGACGCCTCGACCGTCATCACCACGCATCTTACCGAACTCGTGAAGGACAACATGTCCGAAATGCTGTCGTTCGCGGCCACCCAAAAACTGCTCGACGACCTGAACAAGGACCATCAAAAGCTCGTCGCCGACCTCGTCCCGAACCGTATTTCGGTCGGCGGCATTCAACGCGTTCTGCAAAATCTGTTGGCCGAACGGATCTCGATCCGCGACCTGCCGACCATCCTCGAAGGCATCTCCGAGGCTTGCGGACATACACGCAACGTCACCACCATTACCGAACACGTGCGCGCCCGCCTCGCGCGGCAAATCAGTGCCGCGAACACCAACGCCCATGGGTATCTCCCCATGGTCGTGCTCAGCCCGGAGTGGGAACAGAAGTTCGCGGAATCGCTGGTCGGAAACGGCGAAGATCGCCAATTGGCGATGGCGCCAACCCGCCTGCAGGAATTCATTGGCGCCGTTCGCATCACCTACGACCGTCTCGCCGCTCAGGACGAGAGCCCGGTACTCATGACCAGCCCGATGGTGCGCCCGTTCGTTCGTTCCATCCTCGAACGGTCCCGTCCCAGCACGGTCATCATGTCGCAAAACGAAGTTTTCTCGAAAGCCCGCATCAAAACGGTCGGGCAGATCTAGCAAGAGGAACAATTCATCATGCGCCCCAAAATCTTTATTGCGGAGAGCGTCGGTGACGCGATGAACCAAGTCCGCCAGGAGTTGGGCGACGACGCTATAATCCTGTCGGTCGATGACGAACCGGACGGCGGCGTTCGCGTCACGGCGGCGATGGAAGACGCAGTCGCCGAGGACATACCTTTCGCCCCCATGGACGAGGAAAAAGAGCCGGAGTCTTGGGACATGGGCGCCGAGATCCGCCAGGCGCTGGCCTTTCACGCCGTCCCTAAACCACTGGCCGAGCGCCTGGTGCGAACTGCGGCGGGATTCAAACATGAGGGTCCGCTCATGGCGATGGCGGGCGCCTTTGACTCGATGTTTGCTTTCAATTCCGTGGTACGGAACTCCAGTCGCCGCTCGATCCTGTTGCTCGGCCCCCCCGGAGGCGGCAAAACCACCGCCGTGGCCAAGATCGCGACACGGATGCGACGCACCGGTCGCACGGTATCGGTGATCACCACGGATACGAGGCGCTTCGGCGGTTACGAGCAACTCAGAGCGTTCACGCGTATCCTTGGTATCGAAATCGTGACGGCCGATTGCCCGAATGCCCTCAAGCAAGCCGTCGCGGCCGCCAAGGCGCCGGTCATCATCGACACGGCCGGAACCAATCCGTTCAACGACAACCAAATGAATGAACTCGAAGCGATTTTGAAGGCGAGTGATAGCGAGCCGATCCTGGTTCTGCCGGCCGGTGGCGACGCCATGGAATCCATCGACATCGCCGCCGCATTCGCGTCCGTCGGCGCTCGTCGGTTGCTGTCGACTAGGCTCGACATGGCTCACCGCATCGGCGGCGTCCTCGCTGCCGCCTGCGCGTCACGGATGGCGTTCTCGGAATTCGGATTCGGCCCCCACGCCGCGAACGGACTCACCGCCATTAATCCGGTCGCCCTCGCGCGCCTGATCCTGCCGCATGCCCAACAAGCCGGCGCGTCACCCGCTCAAATTCAGACAAAGGCAGCGCAATGACAGTGACTCCGTTTCCCCCGCAACGGCTGAACGGAAAGAACCGAGGGCGCAATCTGATCGCCGTTGCCTCGGGAAAAGGCGGAGTCGGCAAGACATGGTTCGCCGTTACGCTGGCCCATGCCCTGGCCAACATCGGCCATCGGGTTCTGCTTTTTGATGGTGATCTGGGTCTCGCCAATGTGGACATCCAACTGGGGTTGATGCCCAAGCAAGACTTGGGTGGTGTCCTCGCCGGCCGCTTCACGCTCAGCCAGGCAATCATGCGCTATGACGATGGCGGCTTCGACATAATCGCCGGACGTTCAGGTTCCGGCCGGCTGGCCAATGTTCCGTCC
>JAHCKI010000356.1 GCA_026125865.1 Rhodospirillales bacterium | reverse complement strand
CGCTGTTTGTGCCAACACGCTTGCCGGTACTAGCGCCGCAAGTACGATAAACAGCGCGAGGCTCAGATGCCTCATGGTGACATTCCTTCCCTCAGTCTGCGAACCATCCACGCGGCTTCGTCCGGGGCCAGTTGGGACCGCCACGGTGGCATCGGCGTTCCAGGAACTCCGTCTAGAATAATCTCAATGAGTTCTTCGCTCGACCGCATCTCTATCCTCTCCGGAAGCAGCGGGGGTCCCAGTCCGCCTTTCATGGTCAAGCCATGGCACGATCCGCAATCGTGTTTGAGTAGGTTCGAAAGGAGGTCTTGCCGTTCCAATGACGGCGAACCGGCGAGAGAGGGCGCGCCAGCGAAGAGCGGACCGAGAACGATAAGAACGGCGATGGAGAGCAAACCCCTAGGCAAGGGATGTCTCTTTGGTCGGCACGTTAAAGACGCCACCGCCTGAAGCAAATCCCAGTTCGCTGGCCAACTCGATCACGCGGCCGATGATGAACAACACCGGACTTTCCAGTTGCGCCGCGGCACTGGTGTCGGCGATTTCGCCGAGGGTGGAGATGACACGGCGCTGATCGTGGCGTGTGCCGTTGCTGATGGCCGCCGCCGGAGTCGTTTCGGGCAACCCGTTGGCGATCAGTCGAACCGCAATCTGCGTCATGTTGGCCATGCCCATGTAGACGACCAGGGTCGTATCGGGATCCGCGAGGCCGCGCCAGTCCAGATCGAGGTCGGTGTCCTCGCGGCAATGGCCCGTGATGTAGCGCACGCTTGAAGCCAGGCCGCGATGCGTCAAGGGAAAACCTGCTGCTGCAGAGCACCCGGAAGCCGAGGACACGCCAGGTATGACCTCGAAACGAACGCCATTTGCATGGAGGTAACGAGCCTCTTCGCTGCCCCGGCCGAACAGGTAGGGATCGCCGCCCTTGAGGCGTACGACCTTACGGCCAGCGCGCGCCAAACGCACCAACAAGGTGTTGATCTCATCCTGGGGAACGGGGTGGCAGTTGGGTTGTTTGCCGACGCTGATACGTGCCGTCCCCTTGGGGACGAGAGCCATGATCTCTTCGGATACCAGCCGGTCGTAGACAATGACATCGGCTTCGTCGAGGAGGGCGCGGGCCCTGAGCGTCAGTAATCCGGGATCTCCCGGACCAGCCCCCACCAGAAAAACAGCCGATTGATCGGGCATCTATGTACCCTTGGTGTTTTGGTTTCTCGGAATGGTGCCCCCAGTCGGAAACGGGACCCGCGAACGGGTCCCGTCCGGCGTTGGGGTGCGTGGCGGTTAATAAACGTCGTTTCGAGTATTGTAGACGTTGAACTTGCCGGTCGGCGTGATTATCCGCTTGTCGCGGATCACCGCTTTCTTTTCCAACGTCTCGTCGTCAACGACGACGATCGCCGATTCCTGGTCTTTGGAGTTCCAGACCGAGAACCAGATTTCATCGCCCGACTTGTTGAACTCGCCTTGGACGACCCGACGCACACCCTCGGTGAGGCCCGACCATTCGCCGATCGGCAGCACTTTGTAAGGTTCCTCGAAGTTGCCGATGTTGAACACCGCTACGGATGACGAGATCTCTGCTTCAGGATTCAGCGGGGTGTCGACATAGAGGTTCTTCGACTTGGGGTGGGTCTTGATAAACAAGGAACCGCCCCCTTGACCCTCAAGCGACTGGACGACCTTCCAAGCGTTGTCCGGGTGCTTCTCCGGATCGGTACCGATGATGGCAATGGTTTCGTCGCCAAGATGGCTGGTAGCCCACACGGGACCGAACTTGGGGTGAACGAAGTTTGCGCCCCGGCCCGGATGCGGCTTCGTGCCGGTCTTGATCAGGCTGACCAGTTTGTCTTCTTTGGTATCGACGACAGCGACCGTGTCTCGGGCATTGGCGGCGACGAGGAAGTAGCGGCCGGTCGAATCGAAGCCACCGTCATGCAAGAAGCGCTCGGCGTCGATCGTGGTGACCTTCAGATTTGCCAGGTCGCCGTAGTTGACCATCAAAATCTTGCCGGTCTCCTTGACGTTGACCACGAACTCGGGATGGTAGTGGGACGCCACAATCGATGCGACGCGCGGTTCAGGATGATACTCCTGGCTGTCTTCCGGCTGGGTAGCGACGGTCATGCCGCGGGTACCGACAACCTTCAACGGTTCAAGCGTGTCGCCATTCATGATGACGTACTGGGGAGGCCAGTACGAACCGGCGATGGCATATTTGTCTTCCCAGCCCTTCATCTTCGATGTTTCGACCGAGCGGGCTTCCATGCCGACTTT
Organism: Rhodospirillales bacterium; assembly: GCA_026125865.1. Taxonomy (GTDB): domain Bacteria; phylum Pseudomonadota; class Alphaproteobacteria; order Rhodospirillales; family Defluviicoccaceae; genus JADJXQ01. Next base: position 426 of record JAHCKI010000356.1, on the reverse strand, counting down.
GATTTCGGCGACCGTTGCCGGCGGATCCATCCACATGTCGATGAGGACGATCTTGGCATCGCGACCGATGGTGTACAGGTACCGTCCCGACGCCGACACGCGCGAGATATGCACCGCATATCCGGTCTTTATGACCGTGGCGATTTCCTTGGTGTTGCCGTCGATCAGCGCAACCTCACCGATATCTCGCAGCGTCACCGAGAACAAGTTGTCCAGATCCAGCTTGTTCATCTGCTTGGTCGGACGCTTGTCTACCGGGACGTGGACCTTCCAAGTGCCCTTGATCTCCTTGAGACCATATTCTGGTGGTTGCGGCGGGTCGTTGAGGAGGTACTTGGCCATCACCTGGATGTCGGACTCGGTCAGGTCGCCGGACGTGCCCCAGTTCGGCATACCGGCAGGCGAGCCGTAGGTGATGAAATCCCG
>JAHCKI010000355.1 GCA_026125865.1 Rhodospirillales bacterium | reverse complement strand
ATTGTCCATGTGCCGGCTACCGACAACACCTTGTGTTTCTGGTCGGTGGGGTCGCCGACCGCCCCTTCGGTCTCACTCTGCAACCATGCAACGCCCACCCGATACGGTCCATAGTCATAGCTGGCACCGGCCGAATAGGACCATCCCTTCAAGGATGTTGCTGCCCCTGCCGCCGTCGAGACGAAATCCAAGCCCGTTCCAAGACCGACGGAACCCGGACCGCCAGCCGTGCGGAGGCCGCTGGTAACGTTGTGGAAGGCGCCACCCAACTTGAAGCCGGCAAAACCGGCTTGCGCGCCAAAGCCGTACGCCGTCAGGTCATCGGGGCTGCCGTCGCGGTCGAGGCCGCCGGCGCCACTGGTCTGCTTGGCCCACATGCCACCGCCATAGGCCGCCAGATTCCATTCCCCGAAGTCCTGTTTGTAGTTCAGTGCGCCGGCCCATCCATTGTGTTGGCCACTGCCGTTACCGGCCGCGCCCTGCTCGAAATTGGGGCTGTTGCCGTCGCCGCCACCGGGTTGGAACTTGGGGATGTAGGAAACGCCAGCCTGAAAACCGGCGATCCGAGGCGTGATATACGTAATTTTTTGTGAGTCGTTGTCGTTGTTGCGGAGGAACGTCGTGCCCGCCGCTGAATCGTAAAAATCGAAAATCGCCGTGTTGACATAAAATGAATCGTTGATCACGTCACCGGAATCGACACTGATGCCGCCATCCGGCGAACCGACGTGCAAAAGGTAGGCGGCATTGTTCTCGGAACCCAGGATAAGCTGACCCCAAGCATCGCTCGACAAATACATGTATTGTTCGTCGATATAGTCAGCGCTGAGCTGGCCTTCGAGCTGGACGTTGACGCCGACAGTAATGCCGTTATCCAGTGAGGTTTCGCCGACGAAGCAGATTTCCGGGTTCATCTTCTCGTCGACAACCGACCCTTTGAGGCCCTGAGGGGTGCGCCCAGCGTCGGTGTCGCCGAAATCCTGATCGAGGCCGACGACGAACTGCTGCATGTAGCCATGGATTTCCATGGTGATCCGCCCGGCGCTCGGAAGCTGCAAGGGCTCCGTGGAATGGGCCGTTCCAACAGTTCCGACGATCAGACCGGCTGTCGCCAAGGCGGTCGAGTTAAGCAACTTCCTTGCCATCCGCACTGTATGGATCTCCCCTCTTCGGAACGGTCACCCGTCCCGTAAAAATTCTGACCCTTGCAATCTTTGAAAGGAGTGGAAGGCGGCCGGAACCGCCTTCACACCCGATAACACATGGTCGACTAGAAGCTAAGCTTGAAGCCCGCCGTCAGCCCCCAACCGTCCGTGTCGGACTGGGTCGCGACGTTGTTCTCGGCTGAGTCGTCGAAGTAGAAGAAGCCGCCAACCAACTTCACGCCCGGTCCCATGGTATAGGTACCGGACACGGCCAGTGCCTTGTGCTTCTGGTCGCTCGGATCGGCGATGGAACCATCGGCCTCGCCGTCGAACCATTCGACACCAACCAAGTAGGGGCCGGTCTCGTAGCTGGCGCCGACCACATAGGACGAACCCTTCATCGAGGTCGTGGCCGATTGCCGGCCGCTGGGGACGTTGTGGTACGCACCGCCGACCGAGAAGCCTGCGAATCCGACTTGCGCGCCAAAAGCGAAGGCGGTCATATCTTCGACGCTGCCGTCCGTATCGATCGCCGACGTCTGCTGCGCCCAATGAATGCCACCGGAGGCCGCGACGTTGAAATCACCAAACTTTTGCTTGTAGTTCAAGCCGCCGGAAACGCCATTGTGCTGACCGTTTGCCGCAAAGTTGGGGGTGTTGCCGTCGCCGCCGCCCGGCTGATACTTCGGAATGTATGACACACCCGCCTGGAAGCCGGCGAAGCGCGGCGTGAAGTACGTGATCTTCTGCGAGTCGTTGTCGTTGTTGCGAAGCTTCGTGGTGCCCGCCGGCGTGTCGTAGAAGTCCGTGATTGCGGTGTTGATGTAGAACGAGTCGTTGATGAGGTCACCGGAATCGATGCTGATGCCGCCGTTGGGCGCGCCCACCGACAGAAGATAAGCGGCGCCGTTCTCGGAACCCAGCTGCAACTTACCGAAGCGATCGCTCGAGATTTCGAGATATTGCTCGTCGATGTAGTCGGCGCTGAGCTGACCTTCGAGCTGTACGTTGACGCCAACGGTGATGCCGTTATCAAGCGTCGTCTCACCGACGAAGCAGATTTCCGGGTTCATCTTTTCGTCGACGATCACCGACTTGTAGCCCTGCGGGGTCTTACCGGCGTCGGTGTCGTTGAAGTCCTGGTCCACACCGACCACGAACTGCTGCATGTAGCCGTGGACCTCGATCTTGATCTTTTCGGCTGCGGCGGCGTCGCCCGCAACCCCGGCGAGCAAGCCGGCCGTCGCCAGGGCGGTGGTGCCTAGAAGTAACTTTTTCATTTCAAACCTCTCCGTGCTTGCAATGGAGTTCCCCTGGATTCGCATTTCCTGGCAGGACCACCTCCGCGGGAGACGCCCGCCCTGGGAACTCGTATATGAAGGCACGAAGCGAATCCGCATTCAAGCATCGGGTGCCATGGTATGCGTCAATTGTTCACCACTGTGGCAAGCCTGCAACAAATTTGCCTTGACACAGGCAGTTTTTGCCTATTTGCCCCACTTTCACCCCCCGCCGAAGCGGCCCCCTCTCCCTCCCACCAGCGCACAAAGGCTCGTCGGTGCGCCCCGTGATTCCC
>JAHCKI010000354.1 GCA_026125865.1 Rhodospirillales bacterium | reverse complement strand
ATCGTGCGTGGTTGGCGCGGAACCAGTAGAGGGCGATGGCGGCGGTGGCGTTGACGAAGCGGTCCTCGTCGAGCCAGCGGAACGCCTCGTCGGCCGTGACGGTCAGCACGCGGATGTCCTCGTGTTCGTGGTCGAGGCCGTGGATGCCGCCGGCTTGGGAGGCATCCACCCGCCCGCAATACACGGTCACGGTCTCGCTGGAACATCCGGGGCTGGCGAGAATGCGCGTGGCGAACACCATGTCGCCGATCTCCACTCCGGCTTCCTCGACCGCCTCGCGCCGGGCCACGGCTTCCGGCCTTTCATCATCATCGATGATGCCGGCCACCACCTCCAAAAGCCACGGCGAGATACCGTCCGGAATGTCGGAGGACCGCGCCGCCGAGAAGGCGCCTGGGCGGAATTGCTCGATGAGCACCAGTTCGTCGCGCACCGGATCATAGGGTATGACGGCGACCGCGTGGCCCCGCTCCAGCACTTCGCGGACCATGGGTTCGCTCCAGCCGCCGTCGAACAGCCGATGACGCAGGCGGTAGCGATCCAGCCGGAAGTAACCGGAAAACGGCGTGTGGTGTTCGATCACTTCGACGTCGTCGACGCTCGTTGGACGGGTCATCGTAAATCCTCTCGGCTGATCCGGAACGCGAGCGGCGCTCCCTATGCGATCGGGTGCGCCATTGAAGTCGGATCGGTCATGACCTAAAACCCATCCCGACACAAGCACATCCGAGCCCCAAGCACGTACCTGCCCCCAGCACACAAAGGCCCATCTTACTCAAAGGTCCGACCGCACATGCGTCTATCAACCTATTTCCTGCCGACACTGCGAGAGACACCGGCGGAAGCACAGATCGTCTCGCACCGTCTCATGCTGCGGGCGGGCATGATCCGCCAGTCGTCGGCCGGCATTTACGCGTGGCTGCCGCTCGGCTTTCGCGTGCTGAAGAAGATCGAGGCCATCGTCCGCGAGGAACAGGACCGTATCGGCTGTCAGGAAATGCTGATGCCGACGCTCCAGCCCGCCGATCTATGGCGGGAAAGCGGCCGCTATGACGACTACGGGCCGGAAATGCTGAGGATCACCGACCGGCACGAGCGCGATCTGCTGTACGGACCCACCAACGAGGAGCAGATCACCGACATTTTCCGCTATTCGGTGCAAAGCTATCGCCAACTGCCGAAGCTGCTCTATCACATTCAGTGGAAATTCCGGGACGAGATTCGGCCCCGTTTCGGCGTCATGCGCGGGCGCGAATTCCTGATGAAGGACGCGTACTCCTTTGACCTGGACGCCGCCGGCGCGCGCCGCTCCTACAACAAGTTCTTCGTCTGTTATCTGCGCACCTTCGCCCGTCTCGGCCTGCGCGCCATCCCCATGCGCGCCGATACCGGGCCCATCGGCGGCGACCTCAGTCACGAGTTCGTCATCGTCGCCGAAACGGGGGAAAGTGAAATCGCCTACCACCGAGATCTCCTGTCCATGGACTGGGCCGAGGCCCATATCGACATGGACGGCGACCTGCAGCCGATCGTCGACGGCTTCACCGAAAAATACGCCGCCACCGACGAGGAACGGGACGCCGCTCAGGAAGCGGCCCTCGGCGACGCATTGGTGACCGGCCGCGGCATCGAGGTCGGCCATATCTTCAACTTCGGCACCAAGTATTCCGGGAAGATGAACGCCACCGTTCGCGACCAGGAGGGCAAGGCCATTCAGTTGGAAATGGGCTCATACGGTATCGGCGTTTCGCGGCTGGTCGGTGCGATCATCGAGGCGTCCCACGACGACACCGGCATCATCTGGCCCGACAGCGTGGCGCCGTTCAAGGTTGGCCTGATCAACCTGAAGCCGGATGATGATGGTTGCCGGACGGCGTGCGAGGATCTCTACGCCAAGCTGCAAGCGGCGGGCGGTGCGCCGCTCTATGACGACCGCGAGGAGCGGGCGGGCGTCAAGTTCGCCGAGATGGACCTGATCGGCCTGCCGTGGCAATTGGTGGTCGGCCCGCGCGGTCTCAAGTCCGGCACGGTGGAACTCAAGCGCCGAGCCGGTGGGGAGCGCCGGGAACTCAGCCTCGATTCGGCTTTGTCCGAACTTATTTAGGACCCGCGCCTTGTTTTCCGCATTTGAATGGATGGTCGCGGTGCGCTACCTGCGCTCCCGCCGCCAGGAAGGGTTCATCTCGGTCATCGCTTGGTTCTCGCTTCTGGGCATCATGCTCGGCGTCGGCACCTTGATCGTCGTCATGGCGGTGATGAACGGATTTCGACAGGAATTGCTGTCGCGCATCCTCGGCCTCAACGGTCATCTCAGCGTCATTTCGCAAACGGCCGGTATCGAAGACTATGAGGCCTTGGCCGATCGCATCGCCGGCGTACCCGGGGTGATCGCGGTCAATCCGCTGACGCAGGGACAAGTGATGATCACCGCCGCCGGTCAAGCGCGCGGCGCCTTGCTCCGCGGCGAAAAACGCGAAGACATCGAGGGGCGCGACTTGCTCACCGACAAGCTCACCCCCGGCGCCCTCGATGGCCTGGAAGGGGGTGACGGTGTCGTGCTCGGCGACAGGTTGGCCGAGAACCTGGGGGTGGTCGTCGGCGACATCGTGACGCTGATCTCGCCGCAGGGCCGGACCACCGCCTTCGGCACGGTGCCGCGCGTGCGCCGCTATCAGGTCGCCGGCACCTTCCATATCGGCATGTACGAATACGACTCCAACATTGCG
>JAHCKI010000353.1 GCA_026125865.1 Rhodospirillales bacterium | reverse complement strand
ATCATCGACAACGCCGCACCACGCGCCCGGCGCAGGTCCGAGTGCAGGGTGTCGACGATCCGTTGGTCGCCAGTATAGGCGTGGATCGTGGTCATGTACCCGCGCTTGACGCCGATGGTGTTGTTGAGAACGAACACCGGCGGTGCAAGGCAGTTTGTGGTGCACGAGGCGTTGGAAATAACCTTGTGCGCAGCCGTCAGGGTCTTGTGGTTGACGCCATAGACGATCGTGGCGTCGGCACCGCTGGACGGAGCCGAGACGATGACCTTCGGTGCGCCGGCGGCGAGGTGCACGGCGGCCTTGTCGCGCGCCGAGAAGATGCCGGTGCATTCCCACACCACATCGACACCCAAGTCGCCCCAAGGCAACTTCGTCGGATCCCGCTCGGACAATACCTTCACGGTCTTGCCGTCGACGGTCATGCTGTTTTCGCCCGCGCTTACCGAACCGGGATAGACGCCATGGACCGAGTCGTATTTGAGCAGATGGGCGTTGGTCTTAACCGGACCCAGGTCGTTTACCGCGACAAACTCGACGTCGTCACGGCCGGCTTCCATGGCCGCCCGCAGAGCCAAGCGCCCAATGCGGCCAAAGCCGTTGATTCCTACACGAACCGCCATTCGTTACCTCCTCTGGTGGAATGGTTTGAAACGATACTGACCTCCCCTCGGAAATCGAGGCGAGGCACACCCCGGTATTCCAACCTACCGATTGGCGGCCGGCTCCGGGCCGATCTTTCTCTCGGCGTGCACAATTGTCCGATTGCCAGATCCCGTCAACGGCTTTTTGGCCATGAAATTTGGCGGGTACACCGGTTGTTGACGCCTCCATCGACCCGCGCCTATGTTCGGCGATACGGTATCGGGGGAAAAAGTGCCGGAGCGAGCGATTCCAAACCCTCTAGGTCGACACCATCCCGTCAACCAGGCGTGTGGGCGATTGGCTGATGCCGTGCGCCGATTGCAGGACGCCGTCGACGCCCGGCTCACGGCCGGTGGTTCCGAGGGCGACCATGGCGATCTTATGGCGGCGCGAGCGGAGGCCAATGCCCTGCGGGAGGCGCAGGACAAGGTTTCGGCGCGCTTGGATGCCGCCATCGTGCGTCTGCACGCGATTTTGGATGAGTAAAACACGATGGGTCAGGTCGCGGTTACCGTCAACGGGCGCAGCTATGAAATCGCTTGCGATGACGGGCAGGAAGAGCACCTCGTTCACCTAGCCAGAGACATCGACAATCGCGTGCGGGGTCTCGCCCGTAGTGTGGGCAAGGTCGACGAAACACGCCTGTTGCTGATGGCGAGCCTGCTTGTCGCCGACGAGTTGTCGGAGGCCTACGCACAAATCGATGCCTTGCGCGACGGAACCGCCGCGGCGACGAATGACGGCACCAAAAACGGCGATCGCGGCGCCAAGGCCATCGAGGACGCGATCACGGCCGACATCGATGCCTTGACGGAACAGATCGAGGCTGTTGTTGCCCGCCTGCGTCCATCTTCTTGAGTATTTTTCAAGATAGCGAAGTGCTACACTACAGGTTGGACGGTCGCTGCTGAGTGCGTCTGTGTTCACTATCCCCGGGGCCAATGAAGTTCTCTCGGGAGCTGTCCCTGCCGGACTCGTGGGTTCGGTAAACGGCGCCCACCTGCTGTCGCAGGCCGCGGAGGATGACCGGACCGACGGCTTGGGCGGCACCGTCCTTCATTCCACCCTCGACCGCTACCCGGAAAAACCGATCCATCCATGGCCGTGACCGACGACGACGCCCCTGATCTCGACACCATCACCCGCGAAAAACTGGACCGTCGCAAGCATGCCCGCGCCCTGCGTTTGATCGCCGACCAAAAGTTGGGGCCCGAAGCCGCGATGAGCGTGGCCAAGCATGTTCTCGCCGCTCTCGGTGATTTGGGGATCGGCGCCGGCACCACGGTTGCCGGGTATTGGCCGATCGACACCGAAATAGACCCGCGTTTGTTATTGGCGCGACTGCACGAACGCGCCGTGATTTGTTCGCTGCCGGTCGTCACGGAACGAGATGCGCCTCTCGAATTCCGCGAGTGGGCGCCGACCGACGACCTGGCGCATGGTCCCTATGGCACCCGACATCCGAAGGAGGGATGCCGGCGCGTGATCCCGCAGGTCCTGTTCACACCGCTTCTGGCGTTCGATGGCGACGGCTTTCGGCTCGGCCACGGCGCCGGTTATTATGACCGGACATTGGCGCTCCTGAGGGCGCAAGGGCCGGTGACGGCCATTGGCGTCGCCTTTGCATTGCAGCGCACCGACAGGCTGCCGCGCGGTGCCCATGATCAGCCGCTCGACTGGATCGTGACCGAAGACGGGCTGGAGCAGTTTCAATCGTGAAGGTTCTGTATTGCGGCGATGTTGTCGGTCGTTCGGGCCGGCGCGTGGTGCTCGATCGCGTGCCGGAACTCCGCGAGCGGCTGCAACTGGATTTCGTGGTCGTCAACGGCGAGAACGCCGCCCATGGTTTTGGTATTACGGAGGATATCTGCCGCAGCTTCCACGACGCCGGGGTCGACGTCATCACCACCGGCAACCATGTCTGGGATCAGCGCGCCATTGTCTCCCACATCATGACCGACACGCGGTTGTTGCGGCCTCTCAACTACCCCGAGGGAACACCCGGCGCCGGTGTTGAACTGTACCGAACGACGACGGGCAAGCGGGTGATGGTGCTGCAGGTGATGGGGCGTCTGTTCATGGATCCGTTGGATGATCCATTCGCGG
>JAHCKI010000352.1 GCA_026125865.1 Rhodospirillales bacterium | reverse complement strand
CGGCCCCGCGCACCCGCAGATATCAATGGTGGCGCACGGAAAGCCACCGCCACCCCTCCGTCAAACCGCCGACGAGCCCAATGAACAAAGAGCCGACCACGAACACCAGAAACGCAAAGGCAACCGCCTCCTCACCCTGGATCCCGTAACCGGACAGGACCAGAAGCGCCGCGCCTTCGCGGACCCCCAGTCCCGACAGACTGACGGGCAGGAGCGCGGCGACAAGTATGGCGGAACGGGCCCATGCGATCGTCATGGGGCCGACCTCCAAGTCGAGGGCGGCAGCGATGGCGATCACTTTGACGACACCGACCAGGTTGATGAAAACGGACAGCATGAACACTTGGCGCTTATCCGCGCCGGTCATGGCTCGCAACTCGGTCGCCGCAAGCATCAAGGCTTCATAGGGTTTCTTAAGGATGCCGGACGAGATCCGAAATCCCCCTCCGGCCAGCCGCGGCTGCCACAACAGGACCGCAAGCAGCGGCAACAGCAACGCCAGAAAGGCGCCAAACAGCATGGCGAGCCACGGCCATTTCGGCGTTGGCCAGGCGGCAAGCCAAAACAGGATGCCGACTAGGCACATGGCCATCGTAGCGAGCAGCCGATCGACGGTTACGGCGGCGAGAGCGCCGACGATGTGGTTGCGGACCTCGATCAACCGGAAAACACGCACGGCAATGGCCGTAAAACCCCCACCCGGCAAGAAAAGCCCATAAAACCGGGTCGACAGGTTGACGACGAAGATCTGTTTATCGGTGAGACCAAGGTCGTGAACATCGGCGAGGATCTTGAGCCGACGCGCCGCCAGTGCCTGAATCACGAGCGTGAGTCCGCAAGCGAATGCGACCCACACCCAGTCAGCGCGCGCCAAGACCTGTCCGACCTCCTGCAACGGCGTGATTGAAAACAAATATGCCAAAATCGCTACCGCGATGCCCAGCCGTGCCAACCAGGCGAAAAGTTTTCCGCCTTTGCGCTCGAAAGGCACCGGTGTTACGTCGGTTTCGAGGGTGGGATCGGCGCTCTTCACGCGGCTCGCTTTCGTCTTTTTGTCGTTCGCATGTTGTTTCAGATTTTGGTCAAAATGCGCGACCGTGGGAGGCATGCCGTGGCTCGGCTCTCAGCTCCCAATGCTAGAACTAGCTTACAACAACTCCTCCATTCGAACCTCTCCTTGCATTCAGTTGAAAGCAATAGAGAAAAATGCGATCGGGCGGCGTCACCTAATCGAATTTTTCTCAAGAAATCAATGATATAGAGAACGACTTTGCGTCAAGACCAGTGCTGGCTGCCGATGTAGTCCTCGGAGCGCATTTCGTGCAGGCGCGAGACGGTGCGCTCGAATTCGAACGCGCCGTCGCCGGCGGGGTACAGGTCCTCCGGCGGCCGTTCGGCCGAGCAGATGAACTTCACCTTGTGCTCATAAAGAGCATCAATGAGCGTAACGAACCGTTTGGCTTCATTTCGTTTTTCAGGACTTAGCCCCGGGATGCCCGAAAGCAGAAGCACATCGAAGCGGCTGGCGATGGCGAGATAGTCCGCCGGCCCCAGCGGCCGCGCGCACAATTCCTGAAAACCGGTGAAGGCGATGTCGTCGGACGCCTTGGGTATGGTCAATTCCCTGCCCTTGACCGTCAGTACCTCCGGCCGCGTCTCGGCGCCATGGGTCAATTGCGCGAAATAGGTTTCGAGCTTGCTGTCGCTCTCCGGCCCCAACGGCGTCAAATAGACGTCCATCAGCCGCATGCTTTCGAGACGGTAATCGATGCCGGAATCCAGATGCAGCACGTCCAGCCTTTTCTGGATCAGGTCGATGAACGGCAGAAATAGTTCCCGCTGCAGGCCGTTCTTGTACAGGTCCCGCGGCGGCCGGTTGGAGGTGGCGACGACCACGACGCCGGCCGCGAACAACGCCTGGAACAAGCGACCGAGGATCATCGCGTCGGCGATGTCGGTCACCTGAAACTCGTCGAAGCACAACAACCACGCCTCGGCGGACAATTCCGTCGCCACCGCCTGGATCACATCATCGTGACCCTTCGGGCGTTTGCGCGACCCGCCGCCCAGGCTCCGTTCGGCCTCGCGCCGCCGGTGATCATTCAGAATACCTTGAACTTCCTGCATAAACGCATGGAAATGAACCCGACGCTTTTTCCTGACCTTGGCGCAACGGAAAAATAGGTCCATCAGCATCGACTTGCCGCGGCCGACACCGCCGTACATATAGAGGCCCTGGGGCGGTTCCTGCCGGCGGCGAGCAAGGCCAAAGCGCTCCTTCCAACCGGCTGGACCGGAGGACGGTTCGTATTGCAACAAGGCGTTGGCCAGGCTTTCGAGCTTTTCGGCGGCCAGTTCCTGTTCCCGATCCGGCCGGATATCCCCGGCGGCGAGGCGTTCCCGATACTGCGCGAGTGGACCTTCTGGCATGGCCGATCCGTACGATTCCAACCGAATGCTGCACCTGCGAAATACGTTACTTGGCGCGCGGCCGCTTGTAAAGATGATCGCGGCGACCGGACGGTGATGATGGACTTCTTTCAGGGCCACGAACCGGCCATCCGCGTCGGCGCTTTCGGAATCGTCCTGGCGGCGATGATGATGTGGGAATGGCGCGCGCCGCGTCGTCCATTATTGGCGCCGCGAACGGCGCGCTGGATCGCCAACCTCGGCATGGTGGCCCTGAATACGGCGCTGATACGCTTGACGTTTCCCATCGCCGCCGTCGGCGTCGCGGCATTGGCGGGCGAGCACGGCTTCGGG
>JAHCKI010000351.1 GCA_026125865.1 Rhodospirillales bacterium | reverse complement strand
TAAATCATACATTTCGCGCGCCGTTTCGGACACAAAACAAATGATATCAATGTGTTGAGGCGATATCCCGCGTGTCGAACCGTGCATAATCCGTATCAAAACGCGACAAAGTGTTGCATTTTTCGGTTGAAAAAACAGCAAACGTAAATCACCAAATCGGTGCGCCACCTTCCGCGTCAGCGGGCGGCGGCTTGGGCCAGTTTCATGAAGGCGCGGTGGCAGATGGCGGCGTCGGGGAGGCCGGTGGATTTGCAGGCCAATTCGGCTTCGGTCAGGAGCTGCAACGCCGGGGCGATGCGCGACGTGGGCCAGCGCGACAGTTGCCGGCGGAAACGGTCGCGAAGCATGATGAACACGGGGGGGCGCAGGGCGCCGATGGCTTGTTCGGGGGACTGCCCCGCCTCCATCAGCGCCGACGCTCGGAGCAGGCGCTGCAGGTGGCGCGCGGCGGCGCGGATGATGGAGACAGGCGGCGTGCCATCGGCGAATATCCGTTCGATGGCGCGATCGACACCGCGCATATCGCCGTCGCAGGCGGCATAGACCAGGGCGTCGAGGGACGAGGCGCCGTTGTCCTCGATACAGGCGGCCACATGGTCGAGGCCGATGTCCGTTTCCGCACCCACGTACAGCAGGAGCTTTTCCAGCTCCCGCCGGCTGAGCGCCCGGTCGGGCGACAGATGAAGGGCGAGGAAATCGGCGGCCTCGGTGCTCAGCCTCTTGCCGTTTTCCCGCGTCACCTCCCGCACGAACTGGGCCAGGTCGCGGGCGCCGTCGGCGTAGCAGGGCACGGCGGCGGCGATGGCGGCGGATTCGAAAGCCTTGCGCAAGGACGATGATTTGGCCAGATCTCCAGCCTCGACGACGACAAGGCCGAAGTCCGGTTTCCCGTCGAGCCAATCACCGACAATCGCGCCGAGAGCGTCCGTCGCGTCCCGAATACGGATGATCCGTTGTCCGCCGGAAAACGACATGGCGCCGGCTTCGTCGGTCAAACGGGTCCGGTCGGCCTTGAGCGTTGCCATGGTCAATTCGACGACGGCGAAAGGATCCGCCGTATCGGCGCCGGCCGCCTTGAACAGGGAACGGGTGCGCTCCTCCACGAGGCCCAAGTTCGGCCCGTATAGCAAGACCGCACGAAATTTGGGATCGAGACCGCGAAGGAATTTGTCTGCTTGCGCCGGCTTGATATTCAACGTACAGGCGCCGGTGCGGAGGCGCGTTGCTCATTGAAGAACACACCGAGGCGCTTTCGAATGACCCGCGCGATGCGGTCGAGCGATCGCGATCGCGCGTCGTTCTCCGCGGTCAGGGTGGAAAACTGGGAGGTGTCCGACAGGTTGTAGCTGCTGGTGGCGGAGCTCAGTTCTCTCATGACGACGGCGCCGGAGCGGTTGTCGACAAGATCATAGGTGGCGTCCAGCCGCAAATTCGCCCGTGTCGCCAATCCGGTGCGCTCGACCGCGACCTCGGTGATGATTTCCTTCAATTTCACTTCCAATAGATACCGGGGCGTCGCCGGCGCGCCGCGCGGCGTCAGAAGGTCCTGCAGCTTGTTCCGCAGTTCCTGGCCCGTCCGATCCTCGATGACGGCGACTTTGACCTCGGCGAACTCGGTCAGCACGTCACCGTCGGCCCCGCCATCCCCATACATGGGCCGGAAACCGCATGCGGCGGCCATACCTACAATTAGTAGTACGGTGAAAACCCTATGCCACAACATTTACGATCCGGTTCGGTACCACGATGACTTTCCTCGGCGCGCCGCCGGCGAGCACCTTGACCACATTGGGAACGGCCAGAGCCGCCGCCTTCACCTCGTCCTCGGCGCAGTTCTTCGGGACTTCGATGGTGCCGCGCAGCTTGCCGTTGACCTGAACGGCGATGGTCACGCTTTCGTCCACCAGCAACGACGGGTCCGCCACCGGCCACGGCGTTTCGGCGAGCAGGCTCGTGTACCCCAGACGCGACCAAAGCTCTTCCGCCACGTGCGGCATCATCGGGCCGATGAGCTTGATGATGGTTTCATGGGCCTGGCGCCGGACCCACGCGGAAACCTCGTCGTCCCCGTTGAAATCGGCGAGGAGGTTGGTGAATTCGCGAATGCGCGCCACCGCGCGGTTGAACCCGAATTTTTCCAGGTCGTCGGTGACCCGCGCCGTCGTCTTGTGCATTTCGCGATAGAGGGCCGCCGCGTCGGATCCGCTGTCGGTCGGGTCGAACGTTTGCGGTTGTTGGGCGGATCCATCGGCGACGGCGGCTTTCGGCGTTCCGATCATGCGCCAAAGCCGATTGACGAAGCGCCACGCGCCCTCCACGCCGAAATCGGTCCATTCCAGGTCGCGATCGGGCGGCGTGTCCGACAGCATGAACAGGCGCGCCGTATCGGCGCCGTAGGTGTCGATGATGGTCTCGGGATCGACGACGTTGCGCTTGGACTTGCTCATGGATTCGGAGCGGCCGACGGCAACGGCGGTTCCGTTCTCCGCATGCACGGCCGAGCCGTCGGCGCGGAATTCGACCTCGTAGGGGAACAGCCATTTGCCGTCACTGTCGCGATAGGTCTCGTGACAGACCATGCCTTGGGTGAACAGCCCCGCGAAGGGCTCGTCCATGCCCACGTGACCGGTCTTGCGCATGGCGCGGGTAAAGAACCGCGAATACAGCAGATGCAGGATGGCGTGTTCGATGCCGCCGACATACTGGTCGACCGGCAGCCAGTAATCGGCCGCGTGCCGTTCGACGGGGACATCCGACGACGCCGAGCAATAGCGCG
>JAHCKI010000350.1 GCA_026125865.1 Rhodospirillales bacterium | reverse complement strand
CGACGGTCGGCCTCGGTGACGGCCTGAACCGCATCGGCAAGAAGGCGGTGGTGTGCATCCGCGAGGCATCGCTGGGGCCGAATTTCGGGATGAAGGGCGGCGCGGCCGGTGGCGGTCAAGCCCAGGTGGTGCCGATGGAGGATATGAACCTGCACTTCACCGGCGATTTCCACGCCATCACAACCGCGCACAATCTCCTGTCTGCGCTGATCGACAATCACATCTACTGGGGCAACGATCTCGGCATCGACCAGCGCCGCGTCGTGTGGCGGCGCGTGATGGACATGAACGACCGGGCGTTGCGCCAGATCACCTGTTCGCTTGGCGGCGTCGCCAACGGCTTCCCGCGCGAGGCCGGTTTCGACATCACAGTCGCCTCGGAAGTCATGGCGATCCTGTGTCTTGCGACCAACCTGAAAGACCTCGAAAAGCGGCTCGGCGAAATCATCGTCGCCTATCGCCGCGACAAGAGCCCGGTCTATGCGCGCGACCTGAAGGCCGACGGCGCGATGGCGGTGCTGCTCAAGGATGCGGTGCAGCCGAACCTGGTGCAGACCTTGGAGAACAATCCGGCCTTCGTTCATGGCGGGCCGTTCGCCAACATCGCGCATGGCTGCAACTCGGTGGTAGCGACGACGACGGCGCTGAAGCTCGCCGACTATGTTGTGACCGAAGCCGGCTTCGGCGCCGATCTCGGCGCGGAGAAGTTCTTCGACATCAAGTGCCGCAAGGCCGGGCTGAAGCCTGCCGCGGCCGTCATCGTGGCGACGGTGCGGGCGCTGAAGATGAACGGCGGGGTCGGGAAAGAAAACCTCGGCAGGGAGGATGTCGCGGCGGTGAGGAAAGGCTGCGCCAATCTCGGCCGCCACATCGAGAACGTGAAGCAGTTCGGTGTGCCAGCGGTCGTCGCCATCAACCATTTCGTCTCCGACACAGAGCCGGAGGTCGAGGCGGTAAAAGCCTACGTTGCCGAACAGGGGGCGGAGGCGATATTGTGCCGCCACTGGGCTGAAGGTTCAGCCGGCATCGAAGAGCTTGCGCGCAAGGTGGTCGAGATCGCTGAAAGCGGCAAGTCGCAGTTCGCGCCACTCTACCCGGACGAGATGAAGCTGTTCGACAAGATCGACACGATCGTCAAACGCATCTATCGCGGCTCGGAGGCGATCGCCGACAAGTCGGTGCGCGACCAGCTCCACCAATGGGAACAGGCGGGCTATGGCCATCTGCCGGTTTGCATGGCCAAGACACAATACTCGTTCTCGACTGACCCCGGTTTGCGAGGTGCGCCGGTAGACCATGTCGTACCGATCCGCGAGGTGAGGCTCGCCGCTGGCGCGGGGTTCGTTGTCGCGATCTGCGGCGAGATCATGACCATGCCTGGCCTGCCCAGGGCGCCTTCATCGGAGCGTATCTTCCTCAATGTGCAGGGCGAGATTGAAGGGCTTTTCTGAATTCACGTTGCCTCATTCCGTGCCAGTCTGACGATAGGCGATGATGGATAGATAGCGGATCGGCAATTTCGTCAACTCTTCCGGTCCATGCGCCGCGTCGGCGTCGAAGAACAGGCTGTCGCCCGGAAGCATGCGAAACAGGTTGTTGGCATGGCGATAGACCACTTCGCCTTCCAGCATATAGAGGAATTCCATCCCGTCGTGTTGGAAGGTCGGGAAGACATCCGAATCTTCTGTCAATGTGATCAAGTAGGGTTCGACCATGACGCCAGCCGTATTGGAGGCGATGTAACCGAGAAGGTTGTACTGATGACCGGCGCGCGTGCCGCGCCGCTCAACATCCACACCTTGACCGGCCTTCACAAATACGGCGTTGCGATCCTCCTCGAAGCGTCGGAAGAACGCGGTGAGCGGCACTCCGAGCGCGTGTGACAGGGTTTGGAGTGTCGTCAGCGATGGCGATGTGATGCCGTTTTCGATCTTGGACAGCATACCGATGGAAAGGTTTGTCGTCGCGGCGAGGTCCGCCACCGTGATGCCGAGCTTCTTGCGGAATGCTCTCACCTCATGGCCGATGGCGACTTCGAGCACCTTTTCCCGCGTATCCTTCACAGCGTGCGGATCTTGGGACAATGGTGACACCTTGGCGAGAGAACGTTTTCCGGTGCGTACCGCTAATGCTCCTTTGCGCGCTTTTGCCGACTTATTGCCCGATTTGGTTGCCGCCATTGCCCAACAGTCTCGTGTGCAGAAATTTCACCGACAGTAAACATCCGTTGACATCGATGCAACTTGAAATGAAAGAAACACCACTACCCGCAATCGAGGTCCGCTCACCGAATGGACTGCGCTTTCCCCGTCGGCCTTGATTGCACGGGACTGGTCCTTAGCATGGTCGATGCGGTCCGAGACCTATAGCGACTGGAGCGTCAGTCGCGACGTTGCCCACAACCGTAAGCCTTGCGCCTTCAGCCAGCAGCAGGGCAACAACGAGACGGGCCAGCGGGCGTTCGCCATCGAGCTTCACCGCTCGTAGAGGGCAAGACCGAGGGCGTGATGCTGCCATTTGGCTTCAGGCCCGACGGCGGCGTGAAACTCAAGATCGACGGGCAAGACCTCGGACAGGGTGCACGGTTCACGACCTGCGTCCCGGCCGGATGTCTCGTGCCGGTCGCCTTCCCGACCGTTGCTACCGACGCGCTGAAGAAGGAAACCAGCCCGGTCGTGACCGCCCAGTCTGTGGGGCTCAGTACGTTCATATGCGAGCCGAAGGGCCAAGGATACGCCCCACTGGGACGAGATCGCCGACCATTCCGACATGGTTC
>JAHCKI010000035.1 GCA_026125865.1 Rhodospirillales bacterium | reverse complement strand
GGGCGATCGCTCTGTTGATGAGAAGCAGCCTCGAAGATGCAAGAAAAACGGCGGCATTGGTGACACCCGATCGCGCCCTGTCGCGACGTGTGGCGACCGAGCTGGACCGCTGGGGCATCGCCGTTGACGATTCCGCCGGACGCCCCTTGGCGCAAACCCCTCCCGGCGCCTTAGTACGATTGAAGGCGCGAAAGGGAACGGAGGCGCTGGCGCCGGTCCCCTTGCTGGCGGCCCTCAAACACCCCTTGGCGGCCGGCGGCCTGCCCCCGCAAACGTTTCGATCCCTTGTCCGGCGTCTGGAAAAAAGCAAGCTCAGGGGGCCGCGCCCTGCGCCCGGCATCGCCGGTTTGGCGTCCGCCATCGCAGATGATGAAACGGATCTTCGGCATTTGGTCAGACTCTTGGCGACCGCGCTCGATCCCTTTCTGAACGTCCAGGAACGCCCGCTGATTCCCTTCGCGGATTTGCTTCACGCCCATGTCGCGGCGACGGAAGCCTTGGCGAAAACGGATCGTGACCCCGGGCGCGCCCGCCTTTGGTCCGGTGACGCCGGAGAGGCGCTCGCCGGTTTTGTCGCCGAACTCGGCGAAGCCGCGAACGATTTCGACGCCATGTCGCCTCGGGATTACCCCGCGTTGCTCGATGCTCTCATCGCTACGCGGGTGGTTCGTCCGCGGTATGGGCGTCATCCGCGCCTGTTCATCTGGGGACCGCTGGAGGCTCGCCTGCAACGCGCCGATGTCATGATCCTTGGCAGCCTCAACGAAGAAAGCTGGCCGCCCAAGGCCGTGGTCAGTCCGTGGATGAGCCGGCCAATGATGCAGGAATTTGGCCTTCCCTTGCCGGAGCGGCGCATCGGTCTGTCCGCCCATGATTTCACCCAGGCTTTCTCGGCTCCCGAAGTCTGGCTGACCCGGGCGCGCCGCCTTGAGGGAGCACCGACCGTCGAGTGCCGCTGGCTGCTCAAGTTCAAAAACTTGATTGGGGATCGCGAGACCCAAGCACGTCTGGCGGCCGGCGATGCCTGGCTGGATTGGCAGGCACGCATCGATACCCGAGACCCTACCATAACGATTGCGCCCCCGGCGCCGAATCCCCCGGTGAGCGCCCGACCGCGCCGATTGTCGGTCACACAGGTCGAACGTTGGATGCGCGATCCCTATTCGATCTATGCCCGCCATATCCTCAATCTGGAAGCCCTCAACCCCATCGACGCAGATCCCGTCGCGGCCGACCTTGGAACTTTCATCCATCTGGTGCTGCAACAATTTATCGACGCCACGCCCGGGCCGCTCACCGAAGATGCATTCGACCGCCTGATCGGGTTCGGTCGCGAGACTTGGCACCGAATTCCCGAGCATTCCGTCATCCGCGCCTTCTGGTGGCCCCGCTTCACTCAGGCTGCGCAGTGGTTCATCAAGGTTGAAAGCGCTCGTCGTATGGGCATTCGTGCAACGGCGACCGAGATCGCCGGTAAACTGACATTGGACTTGCCTGGCGAGGCTTTCGAGCTCACCGCCAAGGCCGACCGCATCGATGTTTGTAATGATGGCTCACTGGTGATCGTCGACTACAAGACCGGTCAAACACCGAGCCAAAAAGACATCGAGGCCGGATATTCGCCGCAATTGCCCTTGGAAGCAGCGATCGCGCGGGCCGGAGGGTTCCCGGACATCCCCGCGAACGCGGTCGCCTCGCTCGAATACTGGCGGCTGCGAGGCGGCGCAACGGGTGGAGAGACAAAAGTGGTTCGGGATGCCGACAAACTCGCTTCCGAAGCCGTGGATGGGTTGGTCAACCTGGTGACGCGGTTCGACCTGCGGGAAACTCCCTACGAGGCAAGACCAAGGCCATCGGTGGCGCCGCGCTATTCCGATTACGAGCACCTGGCGCGCGTCAAGGAATGGTCGACGGGCGGTCGCGAGGACGCGGAATGAGCGTCGAAACGGAGCTTGGCTTGGACGCCAGCAGCAAACAGCGCGGCGCCTCCGATCCTACGGCGTCGGTGTGGGTGGCGGCCTCGGCCGGAACCGGCAAGACCAAGGTTCTCACCGATCGTGTACTAAGTCTGATGCTGGCCGGCACCCCGCCGCACCGTATCCTATGCATCACCTTCACGAAGGCGGCGGCGGCGGAAATGAGCATTCGCCTCGCTGAAGTTCTTGGCGGTTGGGCGGCGATCCCGTCTCATGAGTTGGATACTCGACTCGCCGATTTGTTGGGCCGCTTGCCCAACGAGCGCGAACAAACCTTGGCGCGCCAACTCTTCGCCCGCATCCTCGATACGCCGGGCGGCATGAACATCCAAACCATTCATTCCTTCTGCCAATCCATCCTGGCGCGTTTTCCGCTCGAAGCCGGCGTCGCCCCCCATTTCTCGGTTCTCGATGAACGCGATCAGCAGGAACTGATGGGTGCCGCCCTTGAAGACGTGTTCGCCGCAGCCCGCCAACGTGAAGACCTCGCCGACGCCCTCACCGTCATTACCGGCCATGTGCAGGAGTTGGAGTTCGGTGAGTTAACCCAGTCGCTGGCCGCCGAACGCACGAAACTCGGCCGCATGTTCGAACGACACGGTTCCGTGGCGAACACCATCGCGGCGCTCGCGGCCCACCTTGGTCTGGATTTCGATGAAACGCCGAAAACTGTGATCGATGCCGCGTGCGACGACCTGGCATTCGATGGTCTCGGACTTCGCGTCGCGCTGTCGGGCCTGGAGAAAGGCAGTGAGACTGACCGAAAACGCGCCGCCAGTATCGCCGAATGGTTGCAAGCGGCGCCGTCTTTACGGCAGGAAATGTTCGATACTTACGCCAATTTGTTTCTCACCGGAACGCAGCCGACCCAACCGCGAAAAAACCTGATCACCAAGAAAGCGGCCGCCACAGCTCCTGGTGCCGCTGAAATTTTGGAGAACGAGGCCGAGCGCCTGCTCACCGCGGTCATGCGCCGCCGGGCCGCGGTCATTGCAGAAGCCACCGGCGCGATGTTGACCCTGGGTGAGGCACTGCTCAATGCCTACCAGCGTCACAAGGATCTCGGCTCGCTGCTGGATTACGATGACCTGATCACCGGCGTCGCCAATCTTCTGGAACGGCATGGCAGCACATCCTGGGTGTTGTTCAAGCTCGACGGCGGCGTCGACCACATTCTCATCGACGAAGCTCAGGACACCAGCCCCGAGCAATGGCGGATCGTCCGCGCGCTCACCAGCGAGTTCTTCGCCGGCGAAGGCATGCGGTCGGACGGACGGACGATGTTCGCCGTCGGCGACGTCAAACAATCCATCTTCAGCTTCCAAGGCGCCGATCCGGCGGAATTTGTCGCCAATCGGAACTGGTTCGGCGAACAAGTACGCGGGTCCGGGCAACTCTGGCGACCGATCAGCATGGAGGTATCGTTTCGCTCGACGCGGGCCGTGTTGGCGGCGGTTGATGCCGTGTTTTCCTTAGACGATGCCGCCGACGGCGTCGCGCTAGACGGCGAAATGATCGTCCATCAGGCGTGGCGACAACTGGACGGCGGCACGGTGGAGGTCTGGCCGCCACTGGTTCCTCGCGAAGAAGACGAACCGGTGCCATGGCGGCCGCCCATCGAACGCTTACCCGGAGACACGCCGGAGGCTCGACTCGCCCGTCTCGTGGCCAAACGAATCAAGGACATGGTGAGTGGCGATATTCTGTTGTCGGCGAACCGTCCGGTGCGTCCCGGCGACATCATGGTGCTGGTCCGCCGTCGCGGTATGTTCGTCGAGGCGTTGATCCGGCAGCTGAAGTTGGAGAACGTTCCCGTCGCTGGCGTCGACCGCATGCTGATCAATGAGCAGATCGCCGTGATGGACCTGATCGCCCTTGGTCGCCTAGTGCTGCTGCCCACCGATGATCTGACCCTGGCAACGGTGCTGAGAAGCCCCCTCATCGGACTGGACGACGAGCAGCTATTTGACATCGCCCATGGCCGCGACGGTAGTCTTTGGAGCGCGCTTCGCTCAAAGGCCGGCGACGTTTCGGCGTTCGGCGTGGCGCTTGGGCAACTCAACGCATTCATGGCGCTGGCGGATCTGGTTCCGCCATTCGAATTCTATGCTCGCGTGCTGGGCCCCATGGGTGGCCGTCGCCGGTTATTGGCGCGGCTCGGGCCGGACGCCGAGGATCCGCTGGCCGAATTTTTAGGACTGACGCTCGTCTATGAGCGAAGCCACGCCCCGTCGCTGGAAGGTTTCCTGCAATGGATCGCGACAACGGCCGTCGAGATCAAGCGCGATCTGGAACAAGGCGATCGTGACGCGGTGCGGGTCATGACCGTTCATGGCGCCAAAGGTTTGCAAGCCCCCATCGTGTTCATGCCGGATACCATGCAGGTCCCCACCAAGATGTCGCGGCTGCTGTGGTCGGAGGTTCGCGACGGCGAGCTGCTGCTGTGGCCGCCACGGCGAAGCGATTGCGAATCCCTGGCGGAACGGGCACGCGAGACCGAAAAATTTCGGCAGCGTCAAGAGTACAGGCGTTTGTTATACGTGGCGATGACGCGCGCCGAAGACCGCCTGATCGTCTGCGGCTGGCGCGGAGCGAGAATAGAAGCCGACGATTGCTGGTACCGCCTGATACGCAACGGGCTCATTGCCCGAGCCGATGAACTCGATGTAGGAATCCGGGAAGACCCCTTTCTTGCCGCCTCGGAAGACAGCGACGACTCGGAAATCGTTTACCTCAGTTGCCCACAGGAGCGCCAACCAGGTCGGAAAGAGGCCCGAACGAAAAAGCCGACGCCACCGCTTCCGGATTGGGTGGATCAACCCCCGCCGCCCGAACCGCAGCCACCGTTACCGCTGGTGCCATCGCAACCGGAAGACGACGATCCGCCGGTGCTGTCGCCGCTTGGCCCATCCGGCAGCGCCCGCTTCCGCCGCGGACGCATTATCCATCGATTGCTGCAGAGCCTCCCCGATCTGCCGTCCGAAACACGCGATGCCTCGGCGAGGAGCTGGCTGGCACGCCCGGTTCACGGTCTCGACGAGGATGAACAGGATCAGATAGCGCGGGAGGTTTTGGCTGTCCTCGACGAAGCAAGTCTCGCCGCCATATTCGGTGCCGGAAGCCAAGCGGAAGTGCCGTTGACCGGCAACATCAACGGGCGCGTCATCTCGGGTCAGGTCGATCGCCTCGTCGTCGAACCGGACACGGTGACGGTCCTCGACTACAAGACCCATCGGCCGCCGCCAATAGAAGTCGTCGATGTCTCGCCTGTCTACCTGCGCCAAATGGCCGCTTACCGGGGCGCACTCAGAGCCGTGTATCCGGGGCGCCGGGTTCGATGTGTGTTGCTATGGACCGACGGTCCGCGATCGATGCCCCTCCCCGACCACCTTCTCGATCAATACGCTCCGTGACGGTGAATGGGTCACCTCATGGCGTTTTCCGCAGGAGTTGCTTGACCGCCGGTAGAATGCGCTCGACGATCTCAGCGACTCCCTCGGCCGATGGATGCATGCCGTCGGCCTGATTCAGGGATCGATCGCCGGCAACACTCTCCAAAAAAAAGGGATAAAGAAGAACACCGTGCTTGTCGGCGAGGCGCGGATATAAAGCGTTGAATTCCGTAACGTATTCCTGGCCCAAGTTTGGCGGTGACAACATGCCGGCCAGCAATACCGAAACACCGTTGTTTTTCAGTTCCGTGAGGATCGCGTCGAGATTGTCGTACGCATTCGCCGGATCGAGACCTCGCAAGGCATCGTTGGCGCCAAGTTCGACGATCGCCGCATGCGGTCGATCCTCGGGACTGTCGCCCAAAAGCCAAGCGAGACGGGCGCGGCCTCCCGCGGTCGTGTCGCCGGAAACGCCGCCGTTAATGACTTTTACCTCCAGGCCTTCGTCCGCGAGGGCACGTTCGAGTTGCGCCGTGAAGCCGTCAGCTTGCGGCAACCCGTATCCTGCCGTCAGGCTGTCACCCAGCGCTAAGAGGCGCAATGCGTCTGCTTTCGCGGACGGAATGGCGATACATAGAGCCAAGACCAGCGCTACCCATACGCCCCGCCTCACATTGACATGCAAACGTTGGCTTCCATATCGATTACAACACCGATTCATTGAGTTCTTTGAGCGAGCCGCCATCTTCCATGACCTCGCAACATCCATTGCCAATCCGTACGCCGCCTGATCGTCCAGGATCAGCCATCGCCCTTGAGGATATTCATCTCACCCTCGATAGCACCGCCGGCGCGGTACACATCCTAAAGGGGATCAAACTCGTCGTCGAACGCGGCGAGACCGTCGGACTGGTTGGGCCGTCGGGCTCGGGGAAAACCAGTTTGCTGATGGTTATTGCCGGGCTCGAACAGGTTACGGCGGGAACCGTGCACGCGGCGGGCCACAATATCACACGGCTTGACGAGGACGCGCTCGCCGGTTTTCGGCGTCAACACGTCGGCATTGTATTTCAGGGGTTTCATTTGATTCCGACGATGACGGCGCTGGAGAACGTGGCGTTACCGTTGGAGTTCGCAGGCCTGGACGATGCGCACCAACGGGCGCGCAGCCATCTGGAAGCCGTCGGCCTCGGCGATCGCCTGCTTCACTACCCATCGCAATTGTCGGGCGGCGAGCAACAGCGCGTGGCGCTGGCGCGCGCTTTCGCACCGGAGCCAACGTTGCTCCTCGCCGACGAACCGACCGGCAATCTCGATCGCGCTACCGGCGACGCCGTGATCGGATTGCTGTTCGACTTACACAAACGCCGTGGCACGACACTCGTGCTGATCACCCATGACATGACACTGGCGGAACAGTGTGACCGCATCGTCGGGTTACGCGATGGCAGCATCGCCACCGATACCGCCGTACGACCGGCGGTCGCCAACGGCGCTCAACTATGAAAGCCGGCGAGGTGATGTTGGCGTTCCGCCTTGCCCGGCGTGAGTTGCGCGGCGGCCTTCGCGGCTTCCGGATCTTCCTCGCCAGTCTCGCGCTCGGGGTTGCCGCCATCGCGGCTGTCGGAACGGTCAATCATGCCGTGATGGGAGGCTTGGCAGCCGATGCCCGTGTTCTGCTTGGTGGCGATGTGGAACTGCGCCTGGCCCAGCGCCACCTGTCCGAGGCCGAGGCCCGGTATATTTCTGATGCGACAGCCGCCATGTCGACGGTTACCGAGTTTCGGGCGATGGCGCGGCCGGTCGACAACACGGAGCGACGAACGGTCGTAGAAATCAAGGCCGTGGACGCGACCTATCCACTGGTCGGTTCATTGGACCTGCGGCCACCTTCCGCCGCGGACGAAATCCTGTCCCAACGGAACGGGCAGTGGGGAATCGTAGTCGAACCCCAACTCCTCAACAAGTTGGGCGTCGACATCGACGACGCGATACGGATCGGCGATGCGTCATTCTTGATCCGTGGCACCATCGTCCGAGAGCCCGACCGCGTCGCTTCGGTGGTCAGCTTTGGTCCGCGCGCGATGGTTTCAGCAGCGGCGTTGCCATCGACGGGACTGCTGCAACCCGGAAGCATCGTACGCCATAACACGCGTGTCGTGCTCGATCAGGGAACGTCCGCTGAGGATTGGATCGCCACAGCCAACGAGCGGTTTCCGAGCGCCGGTTGGCAGGTACGTGACGCCGCCGGCGCCGCGCCCGGCGTTCGCCGCTTCGTGGACCGCTTCAGCATGTTCCTCACCTTCGCCGGTTTGGCGGCGTTGCTGATCGGCGGGCTCGGCGTCGCCAATGCCGTGCACCACCACCTTGACGGCAAGGTAACAACGATCGCCACCATGAAATGCCTGGGCGCGCCGGGACCGATGGTGTTCGCGACTTATCTGATCGAAATCCTGATTCTTGCCGTCTCGGGTATTGGACTCGGATTGGCGCTTGGCGCCACTTTCCCCATACTCGCCCTGCAGCTCGTCGGCGACATTCTGCCGGTGCCGATCGAGATGGGCATCTATCCGGCGCCGCTGGCGAAAGCCACCACCCTCGGTTTCCTCACGGCCATTACCTTCGCTCTGTGGCCGCTCGGTCGGGTTCGCAACGTGCCGGCCGGCAACCTGTTCCGCCAGGCTGCTTTGGGGCCGGCCGGGAGACCCAACATTCGATATGTAACGGCTGCCGGCTTCTGTGCGGTGCTGTTGGCCGTGTTGACCATCCTCACCACCCATGATCGATTGTTCGGCGCCTGTTTCGTCGGTGGCGCGATACTGACGTTGCTCATATTGCGAGCTGGTGCATCGTTGGCGACACGCGTAGCGAAACGCCTCCCGAGGCCACGAAACGCCGTTGTGCGTCTGGCGCTCATGAACCTGCACCGGGCCGGCGCGCCAACGCCGCAAGTCATGATGTCGCTTGGTACCGGACTGACGGTTCTCATCGCCATCGGCCTCGTGGACAGCAACTTGCGTTTGCAGATCGGCGAGCGCCTGCCGGATGTGGTGCCGGCCGTATTCTTCATCGACATTCAAGACGAGCAAGCGCCGACGTTCGACGCGATCGTCAGTGATGTTTCCGGGGTCACGGGGATTGAGCGCGTACCCTCGGTGCGCGGCAGCATTCAACGTATTGCCGGGGTTCCGGTGGCGCGAGCCGTTATCGCACCGGAAGCCCAATGGGCGGTCAATGGGGATCGCGCATTGACCTATGCGGCATCGCCGCCGGAAGACGCCAAAATCGTCGCCGGGGCCTGGTGGCCACCGGACTACGCCGGTCCCCCACTCGTATCTCTTGACGCCAGCCTCGCCGAGGGATTTGGCGTGACTGTCGGCGATACTCTGACGTTGAACATTCTGGGGCGCGAGATCGAAGCAACGATTGCGAGCTTGCGCGACATCGATTGGCGCGCAATCCCATTCAATTTTGCGCTCATTTTAGCTCCGGGGCTGCTGGAACGAGCGCCCCACACACATATCGCCGCGGTCTATGCTCCAGCCCAATCAGAGGACCTGATCGAAAGACGTGTCACCGATCGATTCGCCAATGTCACCGCGATCCGTACCCGCGAGGCGCTGGAAGCCGTCAACAACATTATCGGACGTATCGGCTGGGGCGTGCGTGCGGCGGCCTCGGTGACCATCGTTGCCGGAGCACTCGTACTGGCGGGAGCGATCGCTGCCGAGCGGCATCGCCGCACCTATGAAACCGTTGTTTTCAAAGTCCTTGGCGCTTCGCGCCGACGGATTACCCACCTCTATGCCGTCGAGTATGGCCTGCTTGGACTGACTACCGCCCTCGCCGCCACCGCAATCGGTACCACCATCGGCTGGGCCGTGACGGTCCTGATCATGGATTTCGAGTGGCATTTCGACCCCACAGTCGTCGCAACCACCACGCTGGTCTGCGTCACCCTGACCCTGGCCGTCGGTTTTGTTGGAACATGGCGCCACCTGGGCCAGAAAGCGGCGCCCTTTCTCAGGAACGAATGACAGCCCCTAAGTTGACGCGTTCGATTTCGACTGTCGACGCATCGCATCGATGGAATAGATGACGAGCGCAATCCAGATGCAGGCAAACGTTACAAAATGATCGGGACCGAACGGCTCTCCATATGCCACCACGGCCAATAGAAAATGCGAGGTCGGGACAGTGTATTGGAGCAGCCCCAACGTCGTCAGTTTTATACGCTGAGCCCCGGCGACGAATAGAATCAATGGTACTGCCGTCAGCACACCCGCGAAAACAAGCAAGCCATCCATGGCCAATCCGGCGGTACCGAAGGTGCCTGTACCGTCCACAACGAGTGAGCCAAGATAGATGAGCGCAAGGGGTGCCAACAGCAGTGTTTCGATGAAAAGGCCGGGCAACGATTCAACCTCCACCACCTTACGGATCATGCCGTATAGCCCCCATGACACGGCCAGAATCAACGACACCCAGGGGACAACACCAAGGGCGACGACTTGATACCCGACACCGAAGGCCGCGATGCCGACGGCGATCCATTGCTTGGTGCTCAATCGTTCTCGCAGCACGGTGGTGCCAAGAAGAACGTTTACAAGGGGGTTGATGAAATAGCCGAGGCTTGATTCCAGAACCCGATTGTGGCCGACGGCCCAGATAAATACGCCCCAGTTCACCGACACGAGAGCGGCGGAGAGGAACAAAATGGCGATGATGCGTCGGCTCGCGATGGCTATGAAAACTGATCGCCACTGACCACAAACCGTCAGCAGTATCCCGGCGAACAGGACCGACCAAACGATGCGATGTCCCAGCACCTCGATTGCCGGCACGTCGGCGACCAATTTGAAAAAGACCGGAAAGAAGCCCCAAATCGCAAACGCTCCGAGACAAAGGAGTGCGCCGACCGCGGCATGCGAATCCGTCTTGGTGTTGGCGGTCGGCTTAGGCGTCAAGGCGCGTTCCTTACAAGAAGCCCTCGTGCGAATTGCAAATGCTTGCGCGCGTACAGAACACAAAAATACGGGCTGCGCCGATGATCCTCCAATCGGCTCAGAATGCCTATCCAAACATCTGGTTCGTCAACAACGTAGTGAATTGTTGGCCGGCGTCGGTCAGCCCTTCACCGGCCGTGTACAAACCAAAACGGGCATCTGGCAATTGCGGCAATTGAGCCGTCAAGCCTAGGTCGACGACACCTTCCTCAACGAAAAGGTGCGTACGCACGGTTATGCCAAGTCCAGCTCTCACCGCGGCGCGTATCCCGGACAGGCTAGGGCTGGTGTAAACGATCTCCCATTCGCGCTCCGTTGTATTGAGCGCATCCAATGCGGCATCTCGGAATGGGCATGGCGCTTCAAACAGTATCAGGGGAACGACCGTTCCTTCTGCCAATCTGAGTCCTGGTGCCCCGATCCATTTCATCGCTTCTGTCAAAACAGGCACGCTTTTCATTCCGTTCCAACGGTCGGCGGCTACAGCGAGATCAAGGTCACCGTTTCTCACGGACGCGACAAGATCGGGTGTTCGTCCAACCGTCACTGATAGACGCACTCCCGAGTGGCTTTCCTTGAAACGGAAGAGAAGGTCGGCTAGGCAAGTGTCGGCGAAATCTTGAACCATTCCGACACGAATGGTTCCAGTGAGCGGCGAGGTTGAGAGAGTTTCTATTGCGGCGTCGTTGATCGCCAGCACGCGTTTAGCGTATCCAAGCAATTTCTCCCCGGCTTCGCTGAGAACCATGCGGCGGCCTTGACGTTGAAACAAGGATACATTGACATCCGCCTCCAGGCGCTTGATCTGGAGGCTGATGGCCGGTGGTGTCCGTCCTACTCGCTCTCCTGCCGCAGCAAACGTTCCACTTTCGGCGATGGCGACGAACGTTCGGAGGCAGGCCATGTCCAAGTTGCGCATATATGTTTTGTATCGCAAAACAAAATCGTCAATCCATTAAAATTGTTGACTATTGAGAGTGTGAAATACTGGCGCTCCTCAACACCATGGTTGGAGGAACTCAAATGCCATACATCAATATCGCGGTCGCCGGCGCACCACTGACCAAAGCGCAGAAACAATCGCTATTCGACGAAACCACCGATCTCATGGCAAAAGTTATGGGTAAGAATCCGACGCTGACTTCGGTGCGCATCGACGAGTATCCGCCAGAGAACTGGGCGATCGGTAAAACACCGGTCTCTCCTCGTAACGAAACGGCGGCGCACATGGATATAAAGATCACAGCCGGTACAAATACGGAAGATGAGAAAGCCACCATGATCGAATCGGCGATGACAATGCTGAAGCGTGTAGTCGATGCGGTTCCAGTGGCCACCTATGTGATTGTTCACGAACTGGATGCTGGTTCCTGGGGATACGACGGCCGCACTCAGGCTGACCGAACAGCCAATCAGCTGTAGCACGACCCGCCACGTACCTCAGGCCGTCTTAGTGCCTAAGGTAAGATGGGCCGCGTAACCAACAATTGCGGCCGGCGTCCTGTCGTTGACCTATTCTACTCTTTCAACGAACAGGTCGCCTTTTTACATCCCCTCGCGGGCTGTTCCGCTCAGTTAGGAACCCCACAATGCGCGCAGCGCCATGCCGGACCGGTTTCGCCCAGGTATCGCTACTCCTCCAGCATTTTTGTGTAGGCGTCGTAGGAGGGCGGAAAACCGCCAGTATAATTGAGCCAGTTGGTGACGGGATAACGCGTCGCCCCGCCCTTGTGGGTGCCCTCAAGTCCTTCGACGATCTCGTCCATCATGGCGAACGGAAAGCTGAAAGCGATCTCGGAATCCTGGACTTGTCCGAAGATGCGATCGCCGGTGCACGGCACGATCATTTGCGCCTCGCCGGTCGTTACCGGCGCGATCGCGAGATCGGCGCAGTCGATACGGCCGCGGAATGTGCTGCTCATGGCTCCGCCCCGTTTCCATAGCACAGCCTGGCCCAAGCGCATGATCTGAGCACTGTTTCCGTAAATAACGATGGAATCCGGCTGGAATGCCGCGCGGTTAAGCGGAGCCACGACCACGCCGACATATTCTCCTTCGGGCAGTGTGGGCACACTCTCTTCGCTGAGGCGGCCCGCTTCCAGGTTTTCCGTATAGAGGTCAACGCACAGATTGCCCTCCATATAGTGCGGTAACCGCTTCGCGAGCCCCAGTGCCATGGCGCCGAGAATGCAGCTCGAGTCTTCACGCCCCAATGCCAGCACCCAGCCATAACGGCGTGCCATGGAGATTGCCTGACAGGTGGTGAAGGTGTTGTTCATGTCCTTCGCCGGCCGCCGGGCCTTGGGCGGCGCGTCATCCCAACTCTTCAGGAACTTCACCGCTACCGCGAAGCTACCAAGCCGAAGGAACTTGTTCAGTTTATCGTCGTACTCTGCATTCTTCGCGGCATCCATTTCGATTCTCCTCCGAGGTTGGTTTTCCTGTTGTAGATCGTAAATCGGCATTCGCCAAGCCGAAGGC
>JAHCKI010000349.1 GCA_026125865.1 Rhodospirillales bacterium | reverse complement strand
GATTCCAATTGGTTGGACGCGGTCGGCGCGATATGAACCGTGGTAAAATCGATACGAATCGTGCCGGAACGGACACAAAAACGGTAGAAAACGATACGATGTATTCCGCCAATAAGGTGGTGATGTGGTCGTGGCGGAGGCGGGTGTCAGGCGTTTGGGGTTTGCTTTCCGCTGTTGCCGCCGTTCCCGTTATTGGCGGTGCGGTTCATGGAATCGCGGACGGAGTTGGCGAAGTCGGTGGCGGCCAACATGGCGACCAGAAGAATGATGATCCATAGGTCCAGCTCGCCGATGTAGATGGCTAGGAAGCCGAGAAAGATGAGAAACAGCAAGAGGGCGAGGGGAGCGATGATCTGGTCGGCCATGTCTTTATCCTCGTGGTGTTCCTAAGCCGTACGGCGATCTTGGGCCCATGGGCTTACCGTCTTACCGCCCAACCCGCTCGGCGAACCAGCGGGCGGTGCGGAGCAGGCGGGCGTCGTCGCCGCGCGGGCCGATGAGCTGGGCGCCGAAGGGCAGGCCGTTCTCGGCCGCGAAGATGGGAACGGTGACCGCCGGCACGCCGAGGTAGCTCCATATGGTGCAGAAGATGGGGTCGCCGGTGGTGGCGAGGCCGTGGGGTGCGGGCCCGGTGGTCGCCGGGGTCACCAGGGCGTCGCACCATTCGAAGGCCTTGTCGAGGGCGGCGTTGGCCACCGGCATCCAGTCGATGGCGCGGTTGTAGTCGAGGGCGAGGTGGGTCCGGCCGGCCTCGATCATCGACCGCAGTTTCTCGCTGATGCAATCGGCGCCCCGGGCGTGGTCCTCGGCCAGGTTCTTGGCCAGATCCGCCTCCATGACGATGCGAAGCCAGTCCGCCACCCGGTCGAACGGCGCGCCCAGGTCGATGCTTTCGACGTCGTCGCCCAGTGCTTCCTGCAGTTCCGCGAAAGCCTGTTTCGTTTCCTCCTCGGCACGGTCCCAGTGCGGCGTCTCGACGAAACCGATACGAGGCGTCACCGGCGGCGATTCACCGGCAATGTCCATAAGCCGCGGCCGCGCCGTCGGTCGCATGTCGGGGTCGCGATCGTCGTAGGCCATCAGGACATCGCCGATCAGCGCCAGATCCTCGACCGAGCGCGCGAAGACGCCGATGTGATCCAGCGCCCGCGACAGTAACAACACGCCATGGCGGGAGATGGCGCCATGGCTCGGCTTGAAACCGTACACGCCGCAGAACGAGGCCGGACGAATGACCGAGCCGTTGGTTTGCGAACCGACGGTCAGCGGCACCATGCCGGCGGCGACGGCCGCGGCCGAACCGCTGGACGAACCGCCCGGCGTGTGCTCCGGATTGTGGGGGTTGGTGGTCTTGCCGGGGTGGTAGACGGCAAATTCGGTGGTGACCGTCTTGCCCATGATCACCGCGCCCGCTTGCCGCAGCAGCGAGACGACGGTGGCATCGGTGCGCGGCCGCCGGCCGGCGTGCAGGGGCGTACCGCGCTCGGTGGGCATGTCGCTGGTGTCGATGATATCCTTGATGCCGACCGGAGTGCCGTGCAGCGGACCCTTCGGACGCCCGGCCTGCGCCGCGGCATCGGCGGCGTGCGCCTGCGATCGGGCATGGTCCGGATCCAGGAAGGTCCAGGCCCCGACCAAGTCCTCGCGTTCGGCAATGCGCTGGAGGCATGCCTCCACCAGCTCCGCCGACTTGAGGGCGCCGGTGTGGATGGCCCTAGCCGCTTCGGTTGCCGTCAGGTCCGCCAAGTCCACCGAAGTCATGATGTTCGTTTCCTACTTCCCGTATAGATAGTCGGGGAGCCAATGGGCGATGTTGGGAAAGACATAGAGCAGGATCATGGCAATGATCACCATGAAAAGGAACGGCATGACACCCCTGAAGATATCGATGAGCTGGACATGGGGCGGCGCCACGCCCTTGAGGTAGTAGGCCGCCATCGCCATGGGTGGCGTCAGGAACGAGGTTTGCAGGTTGAGCGCCACCAAAATGCCGAAGAACAGGGGATCGATCCCGAAGTGGGGAAGCATCGGTAAGAAGATCGGCACGAAGATGATGATGATCTCGCTCCACTCCAACGGCCAGCCCAGGAGGAAGATGATGACCTGGGCCATGATCAGGAAGGCTACCGGCGACAGGTCGAGGCCGAGCACGAAATCGTTGATGAGCTGTTCGCCACCCAGGTAGGAAAATACCGACGAGAACGTCCAGGAACCGACGAACAGCCAGCACACCATGGCCGAGGTGCGGACCGTGAGATACACCGATTCCTTGAGGCGTTCCCAGGTCAGCGCCCGATAGGCGACAGCCAGGACAAGGCCACCCAGCGCGCCGACGGCTGCCGCTTCCGATGGCGTTGCCAGTCCGAACAGGATCGCGCCCAGCACCGACAGGATCAGAATCGCCAACGGGAAGAACGACGTCAACATCATGAAAACGATGCGACCCATGGGGATGTTATCGGTTTCCTCCTTGGGCGGTTTCGGCGCCAACTTGGGATTGAGGATGGAGCGTCCCACCACGTAGATCATGTAAAGCCCGGCGAGCAGGAATCCGGGAAGGATCGCACCCGCGTACAGTTTGACCACCGAAATCCCCGCCGTCGCGGCGTAGACGATCAGCATGATGCTGGGCGGGATGAG
The DNA here is from genome assembly GCA_026125865.1 of Rhodospirillales bacterium. Taxonomy (GTDB): domain Bacteria; phylum Pseudomonadota; class Alphaproteobacteria; order Rhodospirillales; family Defluviicoccaceae; genus JADJXQ01. The sequence continues at coordinate 187 of JAHCKI010000349.1, read as the reverse complement.
AATGCCGAGACAGCCGCCGGCGCAGATGACGCCGGCCGAGAAACTGGTGTCGTAGCGGGCCTTGAGCATGGCCGGGAAGGCGAGAAGGCCCATGAGCGTGACCACCGCGCCGATGATCCCGGTGGCGGTTGCGAAAAGCGCGCAAGTAGCCAGCGCCGCCACGGCCATGGAGCCGGGGACATGGCGG
>JAHCKI010000348.1 GCA_026125865.1 Rhodospirillales bacterium | reverse complement strand
GCGGAAGACGAGCGCATGCCGGTTTTCATGCCGCACTATTCGCGCAGCGCCCTGATGACGTTCATGCTGGCGGAAGTGCTGGTGCACGCGCTTGTTCAGATCAACAGCCCGGCGCAACGGCTGAAACAGGGCGACCCGGAGAAGCCCCGCCACCTGCGCTCCATCATCCTCACCGTGCCGCCATCGATGCCGAAACCGGAACGGGACATCTTCACCTCCCGCATGAAACAGGCGATGGCGCTGGTGTGGAAGGCCCTGGACTGGCACCCCGAAGACGCCGACCCGGACAAGGACGACGAAGACGAGACGCAAGCGGCTTGGCCGCCGTTTCCCTCGGTCCATACCCAGTGGGACGAGGCGACGTGCGCCCAGGCTGTTTACCTGTTCAGTGAAGCGCACGAGCACTTCGCCGGGCGGGTCGAGGACTTTTTCCGGGCGCTCAGGCGCGACCCCACCGGCGACGATACGCAACGCATTACCGTCGCCTCCATCGACATCGGTGGAGGCACCACGGACCTCGTTGTCACCGACTACAAGTTGGACACCGGTCAGGGCGCCAATGTGTACGTCCTTCCCGAGCAGCGGTTCCGCGATGGCTTCAAGGTGGCGGGCGACGATATTCTTCTGGAAGTCGTTCAGAAGATCGTGGTTCCCGCCATCGAGGACGCCTTGCGCGAGCGCGGCGTCGGCGACCCGGCGCCCCTGTTGTCCAAGCTGATCGGTTCCGAACCGATCCCTGTTCAGCAAGGCGCCTTGCGCCAGCAATTGGCGTTGCAGATCCTGTATCCGCTGGGGCTCAAGATCCTCAAGGACTACGAGCACTACGACCCCATCGCCGGCGCCGAGGTCGACACCCTGAAAATCAGCGAAATGCTGGCCGGACGGGATCCGCCATCGGAGCAGGTCCTGCGCTATTTCACCACCGGGGTTCGCCGGGAACTGGGAACGGCGGACGACGATTTCGACTTGCTGAGCGTGCCCGTGGCCCAGGACCTGGGGCGGCTGCACCGCGGTTTCCTGGAAGACCAGTTCGAGATCTGCAAGGCCATCCAGTCGCTGAGTGAGATCGTCTATCTCTACAACTGCGACGTCCTGCTGCTGAGCGGTCGGCCGTCCCGCCTGCCCGGCATTCAAGCCCTGTTCCGGGTGCTGCTGCCGCTGCCTCCGGACCGCATCGTGCCCCTCAACGGCTATCGCACCGGCACTTGGTACCCGTTTCACCGTGACGGGCGGGTGGATGATCCGAAGACGACCGCGGCGGTCGGCGCCATGATTTGCAAGGTCGGGGGCGAACGGCGAATTCCCAATTTCAATTTTCTCGCCAATGCCTTCAAGGCCTACTCGACAGTCCGCAACATCGGTCTGATGGATCAAAACATGATTATCAAGGACGCCGATGTCTATTACCGCGACGTCGATCTCGACAACGACGACTACGATCTGCCGGAGACGCCGTTCGAGGTGCGCTCGCGCTTGATCCTGGGATTCCGCCAACTGGAGAGCGAACGATGGGCCGCCAGCCCTCTCTATGTGCTCGATCTCAGCGACAAGGCTAAAAACACGCTGGCGCGCGCCGATCGCGGCGAACCGGTGGTGCTGCAGGTCACGCTTAGAAAGGATCGACGCAAGCGCGCCGAGCGTTTCGAAATCGTCCAAGTGACGTCGGAACAAGGCATCAGCTTGAACACGCGCGAGCTTACCCTCAAGCTCAACACGCTGAATACGGTCGGCATGGGCGAAAACAGCTACTGGCTGGACACGGGCAGCATTATCCGATGACGGCACCAATGACGAGGGAGCAGCCGTGAGCAACACACCGGAGGTTCTGAATGGGCGTTGCCGGTCGATTTTCGCGGGCGCCGGCGATGCGGTGGCATGGGTCAAGGATGTCCGCGGCAATTCGCAACGCCTGGACCGCGACGGCGACGGCCTGATCGAGCAACTGCGACGAACCCGCAACCTGTGCCGCCGCCTCGGCGCCGCGGCGCAACGGCCGCTTTCCGTCGGCGTGTTCGGCATGTCGCAGGCGGGTAAGTCCTATCTCATCTCCACCCTCGCCCGCCCGCAGGACGGCGATTTGAAGACCATCCTCGACGGTCAAACACTGGAATTCATCGGCCACATCAACCCGCCCGGCGGCGGCAAGGAGGCGACCGGGCTCGTCACCCGTTTCACCCGTAAGCCGAGCGCGGCGCCGAGCGGTTATCCGATCGAACTGACTCTGTTTTCCGAAGCCGACGTCGTCAAGGTGCTGGGCAATAGTTATTTCAATGATTTCAATCGGGAAAAGGTCGATTTCAATACCGACCCCGCACACATCGGCGAGCTTCTGACGAAACTGGCGAAACAGCGCCAACCCAACCCGACCGGCGGCATAAGCGAAGACGACATGGTCGACCTGTTCGACTATTTCGATCGCCGCTACAAGAAATCCATGACACCGCTGAAGGCCGATTTTTGGCCCGCCGCCATCGAACTGGCGCCGCGACTGCCCGTTGCCGCGCGCGGCGAGCTGTTGTCGGTGTTGTGGGGCGAAATCGGCGACATGACCAAGGCGTACACGCAGCTTCAGGGTGCGCTGTCCAAGATTTCCAATGCCGGGTTGGTATACGTGCCGCTCGACGCGCTGGTGGTGCCTGCCGGCACCGGTTTCGAATGGCGTCCCGACAGTATTCTCAACGTGGATGTTCTCGACAAGCTCGCTTCGGATTCAGGGGCGCCGCTGACCGTTCTGCCGGTTACGGGCGACAATGAGGTGTTGCCCGAAGTCACGATCAACCGATCCGTTCTCGCCGCCCTAACCGCGGAGATGAAATTCGTGCTGGCGGA
>JAHCKI010000347.1 GCA_026125865.1 Rhodospirillales bacterium | reverse complement strand
TGTGGCACCAGGCCAATACAGCGTTTCGCCGCGGACAGTTCGCGGTCAAGATCATGGCCAAACACCTGCGCCGTTCCTTCCGTCTTGCGCACTAGGGAGCAGATGATGCCAATCGTGGTGGATTTGCCAGCGCCGTTCGGACCGAGCAGGGCGAAAAATTCCCCTTCTGCAACATCGAGATCAATGCCGCACAACGCTTCAAAGCCGTTCGCGTAGGTTTTGCGTAAATCACGCAGGGTCAGGGCTGTGGTAGTCATACGATGGAATTCCATCATCAGGGCGGCTAGTCTTCATGAACGATCTGGTGGAAGTGAAACCACGAGGAGGGATCACGCATGGTAGACGAAAACAACGAACCCGACGATATTACTCCATCCGAAGCCCCAATGTTGAATCCAGCACCGCATGTTGACCCGGAAACCACGAAATTGCCGATGGATGGCGTCCGGGTCATCGACCTGGGCACTTTCCTGGCTGGCCCCTACGCGGCGTCGATTCTCGGCGAATTCGGCGCCGAGGTTTTCAAGGTCGAACATCCTATCGCCGGCGATCCGATGCGGCGGTTTGGCACCGCGACCAAACGCCACGACGCGACGCTGGCCTGGCTGAGCGAAGCCCGTAACCGTAAATCAGTCACTATCGACCTGCGCCAGCCGGAAGGCGTGCAACTGTTTTTGCGCCTGATCGAGAAGTCGGATGTGCTCATTGAGAACTTCCGGCCTGGGACCATGGAGGAATGGGGTCTGAGTTGGCAGGAGTTGAGTGAGGCCAATCCGGGCCTGGTTTATCTGCGGGTGTCTGGGTATGGGCAAACGGGACCCTACCGGCGCCGTTCCGGTTTCGCGCATATTGCCCATGCCTTCGGCGGTTTGTCCTATCTGGCTGGATTTCCGGGCGAGACGCCGGTGGTGCCGGGCACCGCGCCGCTGGGTGACTATATATCGAGTATCTATGGCGCAATTGGCATTCTACTGGCCTTGCGGCACCGAGAAAAAACCGGGCGCGGCCAGATTGTCGATATCGGCATCTACGAAGCGGTCTTCCGGCAACTGGATGAAATCGCGGCATCCTATGGCCTGTTCGGCAAGGTGCGCGAACGGGAAGGCTCGGGCAGCTTTGTCGCCGTGCCGCACGGTCATTTCCGCACGAAGGACGATAAATGGATCGCCATTGCCTGCACCACCGACAAGATGTTCGAGCGGTTCTGCCGGGCGATGGGGCGGCCGGAATTGGCCTCTCACACCATTTACGGCGCCCAGAAAACGCGTCTGGAGAACCGCCACGACGTTAATCAAATCGTGCGTGACTGGTGCGATTCATTGAACCGTGAAGAAGTTTTGGCTCACTGCTATGAGCATCACGTCCCCGCCGGGCCCCTCAACAACATCGCCGACATCTTCGGTGACCGGCAGTTCCATGCCCGTCGCAACCTCGTGGCGATCGACGACGAAGACGTGGGTGAGGTCATTGTCGTCCCCAATGTTCTTCCGAGATTATCGGAGACCCCGGGGCAAATCAGGCATCTTGGGCCGCGCCTTGGACAGCATACCGAGGAAGTGCTCAAGGATCTCGTCGGTCTCACCGACGACGCCATTGAAGAGCTTCGCGCCAAGCGCGTTATCTGAGCAGGGCGAAAGCGTCTCCTTCGTCGCCCAAGAACCGCAAGTCGGTCGTTAAGCGAGTTCAGCCGAGGCCGTCATCGCGGTCTGGCCGTCGGGGCCGTGTGCCTCGAGGGCAATGCGGTCGTCGGATGACGGTGTCGCGGCAACGCGGAACGGCGCTAGGTCGAACAGCGGCGCTCGTCCACGGAATTCGAAGCCGGCCACCCTGCGATCGGTGTTTGCCCGCACCAGTTCCATCAACAGAATCGCCGTCAACGGCCCATGAACGACGAGGCCCGGATAGCCCTCCGCTTCGGTGGCGTACGGGCGATCGTAGTGAATACGGTGAGCGTTGAACGTGATGGCCGAAAAACGAAACAGCAGCGCCGGTTCGGGTTGAATCATGCGCGACCAAGCGCCCTCCGGCAGCGGCGGCAAGTCCGCCGACGCGGGTGGCGGAACCGCCGCGCCGGGTTCGCGATAGACGATATCCTGCTCTTCTTCGATGCAGAGCTCGCCGTTCTGGTGAAAGGCGTATCCCACCGTGACAAAGGCGAGGCGGCCGCTGCGTCCCGATTTGTCGGAGATGGAGCGAATGGTCGCCTGTCGCGTCGCCGGGGTGCCGATGCGGAGCGGGCGGTGAAAACGCATGCGCGCCCCCGCAAACATCCGCCGTGGCAGATCGATGGGCGGCATGAACCCGCCCTTTTCGGGATGGCCGTCGGGACCGAGCCGAGATTGCGGCGCCCGTGGAAGGAAAAAGAACCACTGCCACACCGGCGGTAGCGGTGACCCGTTTTCGAAAACCGAATCTTGATCATCCAGCGTGGCCAAAACCCGAAGACCCGCGGACAATGACATATCATCCTCGGTCGTCTCGGTAGCGCCGATCCAATCGGCGAACGGCGCTTTGTTATCGGTCATCTTGTCACGTCGCTTTTTTCGTCGTCGTACGAGTACGACGGGTCTTTGCGGGTGTGCTCGCGGGTGCGACGTCCGTCGACTTTGTCGGCGCGGTAGCCTTTTTAGCTGGCGTTGTCTTTTGCGTCTGCGGCGGTGTCGCGGGTTTGGGCGTCGAGGGTTTCAGCGTCGCGGGTTGTGCCGCGGCCGGCTCCGCCGGTTTGGTGGGCTTCGCCGGCTTTGCCTCTGTGGAGGAAGGGGCCTTGAGGGGCTGAGGAACTTGAGCGGGTTCGGCGGTTGCATCGGCTGGCGCCGTCGCCAAGATCGATTGCAGGACCTGACGTTCAGCGGCCAGCCAATAGTCCAGTGACCGACCG
>JAHCKI010000346.1 GCA_026125865.1 Rhodospirillales bacterium | reverse complement strand
CCTCGCAGCGCACTCCTTGCCGGAAGCCGTGACAGTGCGTCACAGCAGGTCAATATCTCCGACCGTTGGTATAAGATGCCTCCGTATCGACGGAGGCCCTCCGGATCCACAATGAGGGTGCTTGAATGGCTCGCGTAACAGTTGAAGATTGCGTCGATCGCGTTCCCAATCGTTTTGATCTTGTCATGTACGCCGCGCAAAGGGCACGGAATATTGGCGCTGGCGCCACGTTGACCCTGGATCGGGACAACGACAGAAACCCCGTGATCGCCCTGCGCGAAATCGCCGAGGGAACGGTCGCGTTGCGCGAACTTGAGAACAATCTCGTGAAGGGCCTGCAAAAGGTCGTCGAGTTCGACGACGTGGAAGACGACGAAATGGACCTGTTGAAGCTCGAACAGGAACTCGCCTCCGAGCAGGGCAGCCCGAATGTGGCCGAAGAGTTGGCCGAAGACGTTCTCCATGTGGAGAGCGAAAACGGAGAAGAGATCGAGGAAGGATCCGAGCCGGAACCGACGAGCATCGGCATCGAGACCGGTGACACGGATACCGATGCGGACGAAGAGGAAAATTGATTTCGCTTAGGAGCACGGTGTGACCGAATCACACCGATAGCATCGCGCCGTGCTATGGATGCAAGGGCGGACCCGCGTGGTCCCGGTGGCGGCCCGGAATGATACGGCAGTTCGAACTCGTCGAAAAGGTCAAGACCTACGATCCGGACGTTGACGAAGACCTTCTTAATCGCGGCTACGTCTACGCCATGAAGGCGCATGGCTCGCAGACGCGGGCCTCGGGCGATCCCTACTTCACGCATCCGTTGGAAGTCGCGGGCATCCTTACCAATTACCGCATGGATTGCGCAACCATCGTCACCGCGCTGCTGCACGACACCATCGAGGATACCGACGCGTCCCTCGAAGACATTCAGAAATACTTCGGCGGAGAGATCGCCAAGCTCGTCGACGGCGTCACCAAGCTGACCCGCATCGAGATTCAGTCGGAACGCACCAAACAGGCGGAGAACTTGCGCAAGCTGGTTCTCGCCATGTCCGAAGACATCCGCGTCCTTTTGGTCAAGCTCTCGGATCGCCTGCACAACATGCGAACCCTCGGCGCCATTCCGAAGCCTGACAAGCGGCGGCGCATCGCCAACGAGACAATGGACATTTACGCGCCGCTCGCCGAGCGCATCGGCATGCATGAAATGCAGAATGAACTGGAGGATCTGGCGTTTGCCCAGATCAACCCGGAAGCGCGCAACTCCATCATCGCCCGCCTCAATTTCCTGCGCGAACAGTCGGGCGATCTCGTTTCGCGAATCGTTCAGGAGTTGCGCGCGACCTTGACCTCACACCATGTTCGCGCGGTCGTCATGGGCCGGGAAAAGACACCCTTTTCCGTATGGCGCAAAATGCAGCACAAGAACATCGGGTTCGAGCAGCTTTCCGACATCATGGCGTTTCGCGTCATCGTCTCCTCGATCGAGGACTGCTACCGGGCGCTGGGTATCGTTCATGGCGCCTATCCGGTGATTCCCGGCCGCATCAAGGATTACCTTTCCACACCCAAGCCCAACGGCTACCGCTCCCTGCATACGGCGGTCATCGGCCCGGGCAATCAACGGATCGAGTTGCAGATCCGCACCCGCGAACTGCACGAGATTGCCGAATACGGCGTCGCTGCCCATTGGATGTACAAGCAAGGCATGGATATGACCGATGGGCGGCAATACAAGTGGGTGAGGGAGCTTCTCGATATTGTCGAGCACGCGGCCGGGCCGGAAGAATTTCTTGAGCACACCCGGCTGGAAATGTTCCAGGATCAGGTGTTTTGCTTCACCCCCAAGGGCGACCTCATCAACTTGCCCAAGCGCTCGACGCCGGTTGACCTGGCCTACGCCGTTCATTCGGAGATCGGGGACACCTGTGTCGGCGCCAAGATCAACGGCCGCCTGATGCCGTTGCGGACCCCGCTTCAGAACGGCGACCAGGTCGAGATCATCACCTCCAAGGCGCAGTCACCATCGCCCACCTGGGAACGGTTCGTCGTGACCGGAAAGGCCCGAGCCCGTGTCCGCCGCTATGTGCGCTCCAAGGAGCGCGAACAATATTTGCAACTCGGGCGCTCTCTAATTCAACGGGCGTTTCGGGAAGAGGGCTATGAATACTACGACAAGGCTCTGGAAGGTGTTTTGAAGAACTTCAAACAGAGCACGGTCGAGGATCTGTTGGCACAGGTGGGCGCCGGTTACGTCACGGCGCGCTCGGTCGTCGAGACCGTGTTTCCCGGCGTTCGCAAGCCCAAGACCTTTTATGAAAAGGTAGTGCCGCTTCGCGTCCGTCAACGGCGGATGAAAAAGGAACCGGCGCCGGCCCTTCCCATTCGAGGATTGATTCCGGGCATGGCGATGCATATCGCCGGATGCTGTCACCCGTTGCCGGGCGACCGAATCGTCGGTATCGTCACCACCGGCAAGGGCGTCACCATTCACACCATCGACTGCGAATCGCTGGAAGCGTTCTCCGATACGCCGGAACGCTGGATCGATGTCTCATGGGAATCGGGTGGCGACGACGACGCGACCCATGTGGGACGTATCCACCTGGCCGTGGTCAACGAACCCGGCACCCTCGGCAGCCTGACAACGGTGATCGGCAAAAACGAAGGCAACATCAGCAACCTGCGCATGACCAATCGAACACCGCAGTTTTTTGACATGCTGATCGACATCGAGGTACGCGACGTTCGGCACTTGACGAACATCATCGCGGCGCTTAGGGCGAACCCTGCGGTGAACGCCGTGGATCGAGCCTACGGCTGACAATATCTCCGACCGCTGGTACTGGTTGTTTCTCTTGATGAACTTACACCTAAGCCGTAACCGCCACCCAT
>JAHCKI010000345.1 GCA_026125865.1 Rhodospirillales bacterium | reverse complement strand
CCGATCCGTCCCACCGGGACGACGATAGACAGGCGACCCCGCAACACAAGACGGCTCGCCGTTCGGGTTCGTCGCTGGCGTTCCTGATCCAGCGCGGCCAAAACCCCACGCATCCCTCCATTTCTCCCGTCCACGACGTGTGCTCCGAACTCCCGCTGGTGCGGCCGCAACCCATCGCGGCGCCATCTCCGGAAGAAGAGACCGCGAGCCCGGTTGTCGGCAAAACCAGGGATACCGTTGTCACCAAACCAGCCGAGGAAATCGTCCCAGCACCCCCTGTCATGAAGCGAAAGATGACGTTGCGTCTCAAACTGGATGACTACGACCGCTGTCGACTCGTGGCTGAAAAACGCGGATTAACCTTCCAAAGTATCCTGGAAACGGCTGTCATCCGCTATTTGGATTCGCTGCGGCCAAGCACACGAACCTGAATTGAAGGATCCGCTTAAACGACCCGGTATTTCGGTTGTAGCGATTTCCAGTAGCCCGCCTTAATACAACCTTCACGGGAATTGGTGTTCAATCGAAGCGGAAGCGGTGCCGACCGGTGCGACCGCATTCCACGCTGTTATCCGCGTCGATAGGGTTTTGCCGCATGCATATTTTGTCATTTGTCTTCGATGCCAAGGTACGGTCCAAGTCCACGTTGGCCAATCAGGTCGCGGCGGTGGCGGGGAGCGTCGGTGACGGCCCCGTTGTCATCGTCGAATTGGATGAGGATGCCGTACCCCGAGATCGCTCTCCGATCGAACCCAAAGCAGAGGCAGCGCCGACGGTCGCAAGGACATCGCTGGGCAATCTGGAAGCGACGCTCGGCGTGCTGGAGGACGAAGGCTTTGCCTATGCCTTCGTGGTTACACCCTTCACTGCCGATGATGCGTTCGAGACGGTCCTGTGGGGGACGGACCTCGTAGCCCTTTGCGTCGGCTCGAAAAAGGCGGATCACGAGCGGCTCGGCGACGCCGTCGGCATCATTAAGAAATGGCACAAGCCGTTCTTTTTCGTTCTCGACGACGTTAGCAGCAAGGGCCCAAAGGATTCGGTGGTTTTCTATCTAGCCCAACACGGAACCGTATGCCCGGTGTTTGTGCCGCAACAACGCGCGACCGCCGGCACCGAGTCCGTCGAGGTTTCTCCCGACAACCGCGCCGAAGCCGATGAAACCCTGTTGCTTCTCTGGAACTACATCAGCGATCGTTGCGGCAAGCTGGCGCAAACCGCCGTCTACGCCGATGACGTCGAGGAACTGGAAAATCGGCGGGAGTACCCGCGATGGCAGGTTCGATGGGATGTTTCACTCATTCGCAACGATGAGCGTTTACCGGCGCGCCTGTTCGACATTTCCGGAAGCGGCGCCGGGATCGCGTCGGATGCAGTGCTCGACCATGGCGAGTCGGTTTGCGTCGATATTCCGTTCGTGGGTCACTATTCGGCGACCATCGTTCGCGGCAAACCCGGCCGGTACGGCTTGTTCCTTGGATTAGACGCCCATGAACAGGCGTTTCTGGCCGAGCGTCTGGAGAAGGTCATTGCCGGTGCCGAACAATTGCAAACCGAAGCACCGACATCCTGCGAGGCTTGTGCCGAAACCGTGCCCGATATCGACCCGGAACCGGCGCCCGATTTGGACGCCCCGGAGGAACCGGCAGAAGTATCGGCACCCGCACAGGCGCCCGCACTGGCAATCGAAATCGATGACATCCCGGCCGAACCTGCTGCGGCCGCCCCTCATGGCGAGCGCGCGCGTGTGATCGTCGTCGGCAACCTGAAGGGGGGCTCGGGCAAGTCCACCATCGCCATGCATATCCTCGTCGGCTTGCTGCGCTCGGGAAAATCGGTCGCGAGTATCGATCTGGACGCCGCACAGGGAACCCTGAGCCGCTATCTCGACAACCGCAAGGCCCATGCGGTGACGAAAGGCATTCACTTGCCCATGCCCGAGTGTCACCTGTCACCGCGCTCCGAAGACGAGGGATTGGTGGAGGGACTCGAGCGCGTCGCCCAGTTCGTCGAAGTCATCGTCGTGGACACGCCGGGACGTCACAACGCCGTGACGCAGGAAGCCCTGCACCGCGCCGATCTGCTCATAACGCCCCTCAACGACAGCTTCATCGATCTCGACGTTTTGGCGGATATCGATCCGAGGAACCTCACGTTCATAGAACAAGCCCGCTATGGCGACATGGTCGCTCGCGTCCGCGAACGCCGGCGCAGCAACGGCGGCGCGCCGCTGGACTGGCTTGTTCTTCGCAATCGCCTCAGCAACCTGGATGCCCGCAACAAGCGGGACATGGCGGATACCCTCGCTCATCTGTCGCTGGCGATGGATTTTCAAAATGTGCCGGGATTGAGCGAGCGCGTGATCTATCGTCAGTTGTTCCTCGAGGGGTTGACCCTCCTCGATCTCCGTCAGGAGGACATGGGCATTCCCTTCACCATGTCCCACCTCGCGGCGCGACAGGAACTGAGGACACTGCTGTCATCGATTCTGGCAACGCCCGCCATGAGCGAACAGCCCCATGACGGCGATGACGCCGAGGCGACGGTTGCTGATTCGTTGACAATCCCCATTTGTGCGTAGATCTTCCGCCCGCAAAGCCTTCTCCGGTGCTTGAAGCACCATCCGAATACGAACAAGCGAAAGCAAAGTTGGAACGGTGGAGCTGGAAGACCTGAGGTTCGACGGCGTTCGTCGAGACGTGCTCGAACGCATCGTCTACATGGTGGGACCGACACGCAGCGGCACGAGCATAATCAACAACGCCATCGGTATTCACCCCCGGCATCTGGTGGGTGCACCGGTCAGCTACTTCCTCGACAAGGTGTGGGCCTACGCGGGACGGGATACCCCGGAGGCGCTGCGTCGCCGTTATGAGGGCATTTCCAATTACCGCGGCGA
>JAHCKI010000344.1 GCA_026125865.1 Rhodospirillales bacterium | reverse complement strand
CGCCTTCGCGTCCGCTCCTGCCGAGCGGGCCGCAAACACGATCACAACAGGTCAATATCTCCGACCGTTGGTATAAGGATATAAATTGCCGTCAGGATCAACTCAAGGCAAATGATCTTCGATAGACGCGGCAGCGCGCGCCCTATTCCGCAAGGGGCTCGGCGTGCTGGCCGGGTGGCAACGACGCGACAAGATCGGCGATGGCGAGACCGAAGCGCGGGTGACGCCAATGGGGCGCTATTTCGGCCAGTGGTTTGAGCACGAATGCCCGCTCATGCAGTCTCGGATGCGGAAGCTGGACGGCCTGGCCCGGCTCGGAAACACGGTTGTCATAGGCAAGGAGATCCAAGTCCAGAACCCGCGCCGCGTTGCGTTCGGCGCGAACACGCCCGAAATCGGCCTCGACATGGTGCAGCAAACTCAACAGCCCTTGGGGAGGCGCCTCGGTCGACACCTCGATCACGCCGTTGATGAACGGCGGTTGGTCCGATACCGGCACGGGAAGACTCCGATACCACCTCGAACGGGTCACAATGACCAGCCCAGCCGCCTCCAAGGCGGCGACGGCGGCGCGGCACGTCGCCAGCGGCGGCCCCTGCGTCGGGCTTGGGAGGTTGGCGCCGACACCGATGTAAATCCCCATCACCAGCTATTCCCGATCCATCAGCACCGCGACACCCCCGCCCCTATCCTTACTTGCGCCCGGGCACGCCCATCCCTAGGTTAGGGGTGTATTTACACAAATATGAAACGACCGTGGGAGGCGCCGGGAGGACATCCCCACAAAGCGAAAGCTTCCCCTCCAAGCGGTTATCGTGCAAGGATTTTGACTAATGGTGTTTTATCCCCAAGAGCGATTGGCGCTGTTCATCGATGGCTCCAATCTATATGCGGCGGCGCGAGCACTTAATTTCGACATCGACTACAAGCGTTTACTTGAAGTCTTCGCCGGCAAGGGCCGATTGATCCGGGCTTTCTACTATACCGCTTTGGTCGAGGACCAGGAGTATTCACCGATCCGGCCGTTGATCGATTGGCTCGATTACAACGGGTACACCATGGTCACCAAGCCGACCAAGGAGTTTACGGACGCGACCGGCCGACGGAAGATCAAGGGCAACATGGACATCGAACTGGCCATCGACGTCATGGAGATGGCCGAGCACCTGGATCACGTCGTGTTGTTTTCCGGAGACGGCGACTTCCGGCGCCTCGTCGAGGCGGTGCAGAGGCGGGGTGTGCGCGTAACTGTTGTTAGCACGGTACGATCACAACCACCTATGGTTGCAGACGAATTGCGGCGCCAAGCCGACACGTTCGTCGAGCTTGTCGATATGCAGCCCGATATCGAACGCGTCATCCCGGGTCGGGATGATCGACATCCAGGCCCCTACCGTCATGATCATCCGAACTCGGATTACGACGACGGAGACGACGGACCGAACGGTAACAAAGGCCCCCGCGATCTGTACGAAGAAGCTTAAGAATTCAACGCCGTACGTTCGATTGACCCGCGCCCCGGTAACGGTGCCGTGCAAAGAACCGCGATGAACACGACCCAGCGAACCGCGGTGAACGCGGGGCAACCGGGACATGATTGCGACAGGTGCCCGCGGCTGGTTGCGTATCGTCAGGCCAACCGCGCCGGTGAGCCCCATTGGCACAATGCTCCCGTTCCGTCGTTCGGCAACGATGACGCCTGGCTTTTGATCGTTGGATTGGCGCCCGGCCTTCGCGGCGCCAACCGCACCGGACGCCCCTTCACCGGCGATTTCGCCGGCGATCTGCTCTACGCAACGCTTATCCGCCTTGGCCTCGCCCATGGTGACTATGGCGCTACCCCCGATGACGGGCTCCGGTTGTTCGGCTGCCGCATCACCAACGCCGTGCGGTGCGTACCGCCCGCCAACAAGCCGACGCCGGCCGAAGCCCGGGCCTGCCGCCCCTTCCTGTCGGCTGAGATCGGCGCTCTCGAAAAGCTTGAGACGATCGCCGCCCTTGGAGCCATCGCCCACGGCGCGGTGCTCACCTCCCTGGACCTTCGCAAGGGCCCCTATCCCTTCATCCATGGCGCTCAATATGGCCTACCCAATGGTCTCACTCTGGCGAGCAGCTACCACTGCTCGCGGCTGAACACCAATACCGGACGTTTGACCCCGGCCATGTTCGAACAGGTGTTCACGAAGATCCTCGCCGACCGCCGGCGCTGAGTTTTGCTGTTTGCACCGACTGCGGACAACGGGCTATATCGAAGCGGAACAATACCAACGGCATAACACATTTGGACACATTCATGGGAAAATCCGGTGGATCTCGTCTGTCTTGATCTCGAGGGGGTGTTGGTTCCCGAGGTATGGATCAACGTCGCCAAGGCCACGGGTGTCGATAGCCTCTCGCTCACGACCCGGGACATCCCGGACTACGACACGCTGATGCGCCACCGGTTAGGGCTTCTCGACGAGCACAACCTTTCCCTGGATGACATCCAAGCCGTCATCGGCGAAATGGCGCCCCTGCCGGGCGCAACGGACTTCCTCGACTGGCTTCGACGACGGGGTCCCGTCGTCATTCTGTCCGATACCTTCACCCAGTTCGCAGCGCCGCTGATGCGTCAATTGGGATGGCCGACGCTCTTTTGCCATCAACTAGAAGTTGATGAAAACAGCCGAATAACTGATTACACGTTACGCATCAAGGACCACAAGCGGCTGGCGGTCGAGGCGTTCAGGGCGCTTCGCTTCACCGTCACCGCCGTCGGCGACTCATACAACGACACCACCATGCTCACCGCCGCCGACAAAGGCATTCTGTTTCGAGCGCCGGATAACGTCATCCGGGAATTTCCACAGTTCCCCCACGTCAACGACTACGACTCCCTCGCCACCGCCATTGCGACGTGACGAC
>JAHCKI010000343.1 GCA_026125865.1 Rhodospirillales bacterium | reverse complement strand
TTGATCGGCGAATGCCTGACGGGGATGATGCGGGACACCGGCCTGCCGAACGGCCTTGCCGGCATCGGTTACACGGACGCCGATATTCCGGCCCTGATCAAGGGCGTCATGGCGCAGCAACGCCTTCTCGTCATGGCGCCCCGCGACGTCGGCGAGAGCGACGTCGCCGACATGCTCAGGGCCGCCATGCGCTATTGGTGAGGCAACCCGATCGGCAACGCCCTACCCGTCTCGGCGGTCGCGGCATCGCTTGTGACCGCCGACCACGCCGTCAGCAACAATTCACCGGACACCACGCGAAAGGACAATGCAAAAATGGCCGACACCCCACCGGACGACGCCGCGAAAGACGCCAAAATCGCGGCGCTACAGAGTCAGGTCGAAGAACTGCAGGAGCGCCTGCAAGCCTTGGAAAAGCACTTCAGCCTGCAATACATCGGTCCCCCTCACGGCTATTTCGTGGATCATCGGGGCTTGTAGGCGGCCCCAGTCAACCGCTGCGGGGTTATGATAGCTCACTTTCCCTGTTCGCAGGTCAGGGACATGTCCCAGTACATGGCTTCGATCTTGTGGCCGTCGGGGTCGCGGACGAAGCAGCCGTAATAGGCCTCGGTGTAGTCCTGGCGGGGACCGGGGGCGCCGTCATCCTTTGCACCGGCGGCAAGAGCGGCGGCGTGGAAGGCGTTCACCGCGTCCTTGGAGGCGGCGAGAAATCCAACGTGCGTGCCGTTGCCGAGGGTCGCCGGCTTGCCGTCGATGGGGGTTTGTACCCAGAACTCGGGAAACTGCTTGCCGTAGGCGACGGCACCGGGGAACGCCATGATCCTCTTGGCGCCGATGGTGGGCAGCACGCGATCATAAAACGCCGCCGCCCGGTCGAAGTCGTTGGTGCCGATGGACACATGGGACAGGATGCTGGGAATATCGTCACTCATCGTTCTCCTCCTCGATTATTGCTCGTCTGCTCGCAGAGCTTAGCCAGACTCATCCAAAATGGACAATTACATACGGCGTATGTTGTGCACCTCGACGGTCGGGATGTCACCATCCATAATTAAGAAACCGCTGATTTCGACATTTGTATATTGATCGACCTGTCCCGGCCAAACGACGCTTTTGAGCACCTTGATCTGGATCTGGCCGGAATCGTCCTTGAATTGATAGTAGTTGTCCATAATGGCGTCGGCGATTCTGCCTTGCAGCTGTACCGGTGTGCCAGGCCGCTCGGATTCGAGAACCTGAGCGACGGTCACCTTTTTGCCGAATCCGCCACCGGGTTTCGTTTGGGCCAAGGCGTCCGTGGCGAATGCGGCGGGCAACAGTAGACTCAGACACAAGGCAGCGGCGGGTAGCAGTCTCTTGATCATCGTTCGGTCATCCTTCAATGGTGCACGACACACATACTTGTACGTTTTTGCTGGCGCAGGTGGGCACAACCCAAATGCGTGATACCATGTCTCGATGCGATTCGCAGCCCAGGTTGAAGCGGCACTCAAGGCTATCGCATGGCGGTACGGGGGAAAGCCCCCGGCAACTCACATCGTCTTCGCGAGCGACCGGAGGGAGCGTGGCGATCCACGTATCCGCCACCGGACCGCCACTGCGCCTTTCCGCCGTCGACGCCGATGGATTGCCGCACCGGCTTCGCCGGTTCACAAAGACGACATGGGGAAACCGCCACCATCCTCCTTCCCTGCCACTGAGCCTTCCGTGGACTTCGCGGGTGGCCAGTATCCGACCGTCAAATGCGATTGCTCTGGAGCGACCCGGACGCACCTCACAACTGTCGAACGGCAAACGCTTTTTCGATCCGGTCGAAACGAAACACCGGGCCGTCGCGACAGACGAAGGCTCCTCCCCATTGGCATCGTCCGCACCATCCGACCGCGCACTTCATGTTGCGTTCCACGGAGACGAATATGCACCGGGTTGCGATGCCGCGATCGACCAGCGCCCGTACCGCGTACCGCAACATGATCTCGGGTCCACAGACGAGCGCCGCGGTGTGGGCCGGATCGAACGTTGCGCGCGCGATCAGATCGGTAACGACACCCACGTTGCCGTACCAATCGCGTCCGGCGCGGTCTACGGTGGCATCGACGACGGTATCGAGGCGAGCGCTCCACGATTCCAGATCACGCCGGAACAAAATATCCCGAGGCGTGCGAGCGCCATAAAGAACGGCTACTCGTCGATAGAGATGGCGCTCGGCGAGAATTGCCAGAACAGCCGGTCGCAACGGCGCCAAACCGATACCACCGGCGACGACAACCACATCCTTTCCCATCAAGTCCGACAACGGCCACGCCCGCCCATAGGGGCCACGGACACCAATCACCGATCCGCGCTCCAGCGCGGCCATCGGCTTGGTGACCGAGCCCACGGCCCGCAGCGTGTGCCGCACATGGTCGGTTCGGCTGGGATCGCCGGAAATGCTGATGGGAACCTCGCCGACGCCGAACTGGTAGATCATGTTGAACTGACCGGGCGAAAAAGCGAAGTCCGCATCACCCGCAACCGGGCGCAGGTCCCATGAAACAACATCGTCCGTCTCGCCGATCACGGCCTCGATCCGAAACGGCCGCGGCACCCGGGGATCGGGCGAGACCATGGGCATCAATCGGCGGGATGGCCGTACATGTCGATGAGTTGACGGCGCGCGGCCGCCAAGCGATCGGCGACGATCGGCGCGAACCGCTTGTGCATTTCGTAGCCGAGCACCGGATCGCTCTCCATCTTGCCGCGAATGCACTCGCCATCTAGGCTCAGCAACCGCGTCCTGCCGATTGCCCGGGCATCGAAGTTGGCGCGATAGGGCGCCACCAGCCACGACCAGTTCATCAGATCGCCGTCGGACAACGTGTCGACAATGATCGCTTCCTTTCCGGGAGCATGCACTTCAAGGGCCACGCGACCTTGCCG
>JAHCKI010000342.1 GCA_026125865.1 Rhodospirillales bacterium | reverse complement strand
GCCGGCGCTGTCGCCGACGATGACCGAAGGCACCCTCGCCAAGTGGATGAAGAGCGAGGGGGATACCGTCAATGCCGGCGACATCCTGGCGGAAATCGAAACCGACAAGGCGACCATGGAAATCGAAGCCGTTGACGCGGGTGTGCTCGGCAAGATCCTCGTCGCCGAAGGCACAGCGGGTGTCGCCGTCAACAGACCGATCGCCATCATTTTGACCGAGGGCGAAACCGAAGAGATGTTGAATGACCTGCCGCCGGCGAAAGAGGGGCCGGGACCGGTAACGGCGGAACCGGGCGCCGCGCCCGCGACGACGCCGGTTCCGGGCATGCCGGTGCGGCCGTCGTCGCCCGCGCCCGTGTCCGAATACACCGGTCCGACCGCAACGATGACGGTGCGCGAGGCGCTGCGCAATGCCATGGCCGAGGAGATGCGCCGCGACAACGAAGTGTTCCTGATGGGAGAGGAGGTCGCTCAGTACCAGGGCGCCTATAAGGTCAGTCAGGGTCTGTTGGAAGAATTCGGGCCCAAGCGGGTGATCGATACGCCGATCACCGAGCAGGGCTTTGCGGGCCTCGGAGTCGGCGCCTCGTTCGCCGGCATGAAACCGATCGTCGAATTCATGACCTTCAACTTCGCCATGCAGGCCATCGACCAGATCATCAATTCGGCCGCCAAGACACTGTACATGGCCGGTGGACAGATGGGCTCTTCCATCGTCTTTCGTGGCGCCAACGGCGCAGCCGCCCGCGTCGCCGCCCAGCATTCCCAGTGCTACGCCTCCTGGTATGCCCATTGTCCCGGCCTCAAGGTGGTGGCGCCGTGGTCGGGCACCGACGCCAAGGGCTTGCTGAAGGCAGCCATTCGCGATCCCAACCCCGTCGTCTTTCTCGAGAACGAGATCATGTACGGCCAAAGCTTCGAGGTACCGACCGATCCCGATTTCCTGTTGCCCATCGGCCGCGCCAATATCGAAAGAGTAGGCAGCGATGTGACCATCACCGCGTTCTCCCGAATGGTGGGGATCGCCCTGGAAGCGGCGGAGATGCTGGCCCGCGAGGGGATCGAGGCGGAGGTCGTCAACCTGCGCTCGCTACGGCCGCTGGACGTCGACAGCATCGTCGCCTCGGTGGTCAAGACCAACCGCATCGTCAGCGTCGAGGAAGGTTGGCCGGTGGCGGGAATCGGTTCGGAGATCGCGGCGCTCATGATGGAGCACGCCTTCGATCATCTCGACGCACCCGTGACACGGGTCACCGGCGCCGATGTGCCCATGCCTTATGCCGCGAACCTGGAACGGCTGGCCTTGCCGCGACCGGACGGCGTCGTCGCCGCCGCCAAGGCCGTTTGCTACCGGTAGGGGAGGGCGTGCCATGTCGACCCAGGTCTTGATGCCGGCGGATGCCTCTCAACCGCCGTCATTCCAAGCGGGTACCAATCCCGATGCCCGGGTATTCGCTAGCCCCTTGGCCCGTCACATAGCCGCCGAGGCCGGCCTGGATTTACGGGAAGTGTCCGGATCCGGCCCCAATGGCCGCATCATCAAGCGGGACGTCGAGGCCGCGATCGCCGACATGGCGGCGAGGCCCGTTGCCGCGACACCCTTGGCGCCGTCCACGCCGGAACCGGTGCTGCCGGTGGCGGCCATTGATGCGAGATTCCACGACGTGCCGCACACGACCATGCGCAAGGTCATCGCCGAGCGCCTGACGGCATCCAAGCGGGACATTCCCCACTACTATCTCACCATCGATTGCGACGTCGATGCCATCCGTGATGTGCGTCGGAAGCTCAACGAAAGCGCGCCGGAGGGGGAGGGCGGTTACAAGCTGTCGCTCAATGATTTTGTGGTGCGCGCGGCGGCGCTGGCTCTCCGTCGTCATCCCGAATGCAACGCCACCTGGACCGACACCGCGTTGCGGCTCTATGAGAGCGCCGACATCTCGGTCGCCGTCGCCACGTCCAGTGGGCTGATCACGCCGGTCGTCCGCGATGCCCATCGCAAGGGCCTGGCGACGATCGCCAACGAGATTCAGGCGCTGGCGGCCAAGGCGCGCGACGGCAAGCTGATGCCGGAAGAATACCAGGGCGGCGGCTTCACCATATCCAACCTGGGCATGTACGGAATCAGGGAGTTCGCCGCCATCATCAATCCGCCGCAAACCTGCATCTTGGCGGTCGGCGCCGCCGAATCCCGGCCGGTCGTGAAGGACGGCGCCCTGGCCATCGCCACCATGATGACCTGCACCTTGTCCGCCGATCACCGCGCCGTCGATGGCGCGATAGGCGCGCAATTTCTGGCAACTTTCAAGAGCCTCATCGAAAACCCGCTGACCATGTTGCTGTGAGAACGGGGCTGCTGTGAGAACGGGGCTGCTGTAAGAACGGGGCTGTTGCGAGAATTGGCTTGGATGCGCTGGAACTCAGCGAGGTCGTCCGCAACTACGCCATCGTCATCGGCGGTATCATCGGGATCGGCGTTGGCGCCTGGAGAGCTTCGTCCGCCAATAGGCAAGCGAAGGCGGCATTGTCACAAGCGGCAACAGCAAGCCGGGATCATATCACCGATGTCTTTGGCCGCGCTGTGGGCCACCTTGGCGACGATCGTCTTGAAGTGCGATTGGGCGCCATTCAGACGCTACGGCGCATAGCATCGGATTTCCCAGATTTCGCTCCGTCCGTTTTTGCGCTACTATCGGCGTATGTAAGAGAGCGATCCCGGGAGTTGGAAAAAGGCGACGTACCAGTAGACATCAGGGATATCATGGAGTTTCTTCAAACTGGTATTGGGGAGCGGTCATAAATGGGTTGGGGTGCGTTGCAATTGCCCGATGATTTTGCACTGAACCTGTCGGGAGCGCGGGTTCCAGGTACCGATCTTAGCAACACCAGACTGACCAACGCCGATCTTCGTCACGCGGATTTCACCGGTGCCAACTTTCGTGGTGCGAAC
>JAHCKI010000341.1 GCA_026125865.1 Rhodospirillales bacterium | reverse complement strand
CGTCAGCGACAATCCCTCGCCGCAGCCTGTGCCACAGATTAGCAAGCCATTGAATCATAACAAAAGATAAAATGAGGGGATTCCTGAGAGAGCGACCGCCGGAATTACGCTATGTATGGTGTCACTTGAATTACTGTCCGATCCTCTGTCTAGCGTCCCAGGAGTTCCAGCTCGCGTAGATCAAGGGCGGATTAGCTTTAGCGTAATCCGCCGCAGGCGTTTGGGCGTTTTCAGGTTCAATTCCATATGGTGTCACTGGAATTGGTGTTCAATTCCGTATGATGTCACTGGAATTGGTGTCACTGGAATTGCCCGTCACTGGAATTGCCCGAATTCCCCGCCCAATGGCCGCATTCGACGTTCCGCGCCTGCGTCGATCGCGGGATGTATCCGCCGTCCTGGATCGGCGGAGACCAGGACATCGTGGCGGGGGAGCCTGGCGAATAAGTGCATCCGGCAGAATACACCTTCGGCTATTCTGCCCTGCGCAGGCTAACCCCTAGGCCCGCGGGTTAGCTGTGGAAGGCTTCGAGGATGGTTTCGACGCCTAGGGTAACCGTTAGCTTGCCTTCGGCTACGTCGTGTTTGATGGTCGGCAGAAGCTCCACCACCTTCGGGTGGGTTTTGAGCGACGTCATCAGGCGGTCTTCCAGCATGCTCCACAGCCAGCCGACCCGCTGTTTGCGGCGCTTTTGGCCCAGCTCGCCGGTGCCGGACATGATCTCCTTGTACTCGCCGATCCGCGCCCAAAGCTTTTCGAGACCGTCGTTGTTGAGGGCGCTGCACATCATCACCGGCGGATCCCAGTTGGGACTGTTGTGCTTCATGATCTTCAGCGCGTTGCGGTAGTGCACGGCCGCTTGCTTGGCGCGTATCTCGTTGTCGCCGTCGGCCTTGTTGACGGCGATCATGTCGGCGATTTCGAGAACCCCCTTCTTGATGCCCTGAAGTTCGTCGCCCGCGCCCGGCAGCATCAACACCAGGAAGAAGTCGGTCATGTCGGAGACCGCCACCTCGTTCTGTCCGGCGCCCACCGTTTCAACCAGGATGACGTCGTAGCCCGCCGCTTCGCACACCACCATCGTCGCCCGGGTGGTGCGGGTGACCCCGCCCAGCGTGCCGGCCGAGGGGGATGGACGAATGAAGGCATTGGGTTCGACCGACAGTTCCAGCATCCGGGTCTTGTCGCCGAGGATGCTGCCGCCGGAAACGGTGCTGGACGGATCGACCGCCAATACCGCCACCTTGTGTCCCGATCGGGTCAGGTTGCAGCCGAACGCCTCGATGAAGGTGCTCTTGCCGACGCCCGGAACACCGGTGATGCCGATGCGAACCGCCCGCTTGTCGTCCGGAACTTTCCGCAAGTGGGCGAGCAAACGCAGAAGGATCTCTTGCGCCAGCTCCTGATGGCGGGGGCTTCGGCTTTCGATAATGGTGATGGTTCGCCCCAGCATGGAGCGATTGCCGTTCAGCACACCATCCACGTAGTCGTCGACGGTGAGGACCGCCCGCGCCGGAGCGCGAGCGGCTGCCTGTCCGCTGGCCATGGTTCTAGGCCGCTTTATCCGGTGTGTACCCCAGGATCTCGTTGAGTCGATCAACCAACGAGACGGCCGCATCGCCGATGACCGTTCCGGGACCGAACACGGCGGCGACGCCCATGTCGTACAGGGTCTTGTAGTCATCGGGCGGAATGACGCCGCCGACGACGATCATGATGTCGTCGCGGTCCAGTTCGGCGAGCGCCTTCTGCAGCAATGGCACCAGTGTCAGATGCCCCGCCGCCAGCGAGCTGACGCCGACGATGTGCACATCGTTCTCCACCGCCTGACGGGCGACCTCGTCCGGCGTCTGGAACAGGGGACCGATGTCCACGTCGAAGCCGAGATCCGCGAAGGCGCTGGCGATCACCTTCTGGCCGCGATCGTGTCCGTCCTGGCCCACCTTGGCGACCAGGAGGCGTGGGCGACGGCCGTCGTTCTTTTCGAACTCTTCGACCATGCCTTGCACCTTGGCTACCGCATCCGCTTGCACGCCCATCTCTCCTCTGTAAACGCCGGAAATCTTCTTGATCTCCGCCTTGTGCCGGCCATAGACCTTTTCGAGGGCATCGGAAATCTCACCCACCGTGCACTTGGCGCGGGCGGCTTCGACGGCGAGGGCAAGCAGGTTGCCTTCGCCCGTATCCGCCGCCTTGGTGAGTGCATCAAGCCGCTGCTCGACTTCGGTCTGATCACGCTCGCCGCGAAGCTCTTCGATTTGCGCGATCTGCTGCCGGCGAACTTCGGCATTTTCCACCTTGAGGACCTCGATCTTGTCTTCTTCCGCGAGGACGTACTTATTGACGCCGACCACGGTCTGCCGGCCGGAGTCGATCCGCGCCTGGGTTCTGGCCGCCGCTTCTTCGATGCGCATTTTCGGAATGCCGGCCTCGATCGCCTTGGCCATGCCACCGGTGTTTTCCACCTCCTGGATGTGACCCCAGGCCTTTTCGGCCAGATCGCGGGTGAGCCTCTCGACGTAGTAGCTGCCGCCCCATGGGTCGATCACCTGGCAGGTGCCGCTCTCCTGTTGGATGAACAGCTGAGTGTTGCGGGCGATGCGCGCCGCGAAATCGGTGGGCAGGGCCAGCGCCTCGTCCAGGGCGTTCGTATGCAGCGACTGGGTGTGCCCCTGGGTCGCCGCCATCGCCTCGATGCAGGTACGGACGACGTTGTTGTACACATCCTGCGCCGTCAGGCTCCAGCCCGAGGTCTGCGAATGGGTACGCAGCGCCAGGGACTTGGTGTTTTTCGGATCGAACTGTTTGATCAGCTTCGCCCACAGCATGCGGGCGGCCCGCATCTTCGCGATTTCCATGTAGAAGTTCATGCCGATCGCCCAGAAGAACGACAGCCGCGGCGCGAACTTGTCGATCGTCAGCCCGGCGCCGATACCGGCGCGGGCGTTTTCGACACCGTC
>JAHCKI010000340.1 GCA_026125865.1 Rhodospirillales bacterium | reverse complement strand
CGGCCATGCGCACGATACAGGCGTCCGCGAGCGACATGGGGCGGTCGCGATATTTGCGTAGCATGGCATGAAGATCAGCGACGTGTTCGGTGACCTGGAAAGCGATCCGCAGGGCTCCGTTCAGTAGCAGGGCGAATACCGCGTCCTGAGCCTTCGGCAGGCGCGCCAGCAAGAACATGGTTTCCGCCAGAACCGGTTCGCATACAAGCAGCGGCGCCTCGATCTGGGCGATGCATTCAACAACCCAAGGGTGATGCCGCTCGCGCCGGTCGAGGTAGGCGACGAGCGGTCCGGTGTCAACGATCGCCGCGACCATCGCGGCCGAATCCTGCGAGATGGTCCGGGTTTGAGGCAAGGTCCGGGATACCGGAATCGACGACCCCGCACGCGTCGCGCATCAAACTGTCGAGCCGCGGCCGGAGGCGTCCGGTCTCGGGCGCTTCCAAGGCGTGGCGCAAGCTCTCCTCGACCAGTTCCCTGAACTTTTGTCCACGCAGGGCAGCCGTCGCCTTGGCGCGGCGATAAAGGTCATCCGGTAATTCGACCGTTGTTTTCACGCGACATCTTCCAAAACATATAACTGTAAAGATGCTTTTATGGTTTGTCGCCACTGCGGTCAAGGCCCGGTAACGAATCGCGAACGGCGAGGGTTGTGGCCCTCGCCGTCGTAACGTGCGCTTATTGAAGGCCGGTCGATCAGCCGAGGGCTTGCACGATCTCCTCGGTCATCTTCTTGGCGTCGCCGAACAGCATCATGGTCTTGTCGGCGAAGAACAGCGGGTTGTCGACACCGGCGTAACCGGACGCCAGCGAGCGCTTGATGAACAGCGTGGTGCCCGCCTTGTCGCAGTCGAAGATGGGCATGCCGTAGATGTCGCACGACGGATCGGTGCGCGCCAGCGGGTTGGTGACGTCGTTGGCACCGATCACGAACGCCACATCGGCGGTGGCGAACTCGTGGTTGATCTCCTCCAGTTCGAAGACCTCGTCGTACGGCACGTTGGCTTCTGCCAGCAACACGTTCATGTGACCCGGCATGCGGCCGGCAACGGGATGGATGGCGTATTTGACCTCGACGCCCTCCTCCTTGAGCTTGTCGGCCATTTCACGCAGCGCGTGCTGCGCCTGGGCGACAGCCATGCCGTAACCCGGGATGACGATGACCTTTGAGGCGTTCTTCATGATGAAGGCGGCGTCATCGGCGCTACCTGCCTTGACCGAACGATCGCCGACGGCGCCGGCCGCCGGGGCCACGCCCTCGCCGCCGAATCCGCCGAGCAGAACGTTGAAGATCGAGCGGTTCATGCCCTTACACATGATGTAGCTGAGGATGGCGCCCGAAGAACCCACCAGCGCACCGGTGATCACCAGAGCCGGGTTCTGCAGGGTGAAGCCGATACCAGCCGCCGCCCAGCCCGAGTACGAGTTCAGCATCGACACCACGACGGGCATGTCGGCGCCGCCGATGGGAATGATCAACAGGAAGCCGATGGCGAACGCCAGCAACACAATCAGCCAATAGGCCGCCGCCGCTTCGCTGACGCAGAACCAGACGATCATCAGGAAGATGAGAATGCCGATGGCGGCGTTCAACGGATGCTGCATGGGGAAGACGATGGGGTTGCCGCTCATCAGCCCCTGCAGCTTGAGGAACGCGATCACCGAACCGGAGAAGGTGATGGCGCCGATGGCGGTGCCCAACGCCATCTCGATCAGGCTGCCGGCATGGATCGACCCCGCCGAACCGATGCCATAAGCCTCCGGATGGTAGAAGGCCGCCGTCGCTACCATGACCGCCGCCATACCCACCAAGCTATGGAAGGCGGCGACGAGCTGCGGCAGCGCGGTCATCTGGATTCGCTTCGCAATCACCGTACCGGCGGCACCGCCGATGATGACCGCCGGAATGATCAACCAATAATTGACCACGGCCGGTGACAGCAACGTCGTGAACACAGCGATCACCATGCCGGCGATGCCGTAAATATTGCCCATGCGGGCCGATTCCGGCGAACTCAGGCCGCGCAATGCCATGATGAACAGCACCGCAGCGATGAGATAGGCGAAGCCGGTTATTGTTTCAGCCATCAGTCCGACTCCCTACTTTTTCGCTTTTTTCTTGAACATGGCGAGCATGCGCTGGGTGACGATGAAACCGCCGAAGATGTTCACCGACGCCAGCGCCACCGCGAAAAAGCCCATCACGCTCGAAAAATCGATGTGCGATGGACCGGCGGCAAGCAGGCCGCCGACGATGATGACGGACGAGATGGCGTTGGTGACGGCCATCAACGGCGAATGCAGCGCCGGGGTGACACTCCAGACCACATAGAAGCCGACAAACACGGCAAGCACGAAGACGGTGAACAGTCCCAAAAAATCACCGCTGTGAGCGGCCGCTTCGACCGGCGCGCCGCCGGCGACCGCCTGGGTGGCGCTATGAGCCAATTCACCCGCCTTTTCGGCGAGTTGGGCGGCTTGTTCCGCGAGTTGCTTCGCGGTCTGTTCGAGGGTTGCTGAATTCATGGTCAGGAGCCCTCCCCTTTCAACATCGGGTTGACGATTTGGCCGTCACGGGTCAGCAAAGTTCCCTTGACGGTCTCGTCTTCCCAATCGAACTTGAATGCCTTGGCTTCCTTGTCCACCTGCGGACTGAGGAAGTTGAGGATGTTTCTGGCGAACAGCGAGCTGGCGTCGCTGGCGAGGCGGCCGGGAACATTGATGTGGCCGACGAGTTTGACGCCATGCTTGACGACGACCTTGCCGGCTTCGGAAAGCGGGCAGTTGCCGCCGGCTTCGACCGCCAGATCGACGATGACCGAACCGGGCTTCATGGTCTTGACCATGTCCTCGGTAACCAGCACCGGCGCCGGCCGGCCGGGGATTAGGGCGGTGGTGACGACGATGTCCTGCTTCTTGATATGCTCGGCCACCACCTGTTTTTGCTTTTCGAAGTACTCGGGAGGC